>JBEPVJ010000068.1:0-7989 GCA_041691095.1 Gemmatimonadales bacterium | reverse complement strand
TCCTTGAGCTGCATCCGCGCGCCGGCGCGCGCGTCGGAAGGAGTCCGATCGGCCGGTTGCACCAGGATCTGGGTCATCTGATCCAGGTAATTGCGCTGCAGATCGCGCCGAGTGGCCGATGTGTTGCGTCCCGGACCGGCCCACGATTCGGTCCAGATGGCCTGGGTCAGCGCGGCCATCATTTCCGGAATCGTCACCACGCTGCCGGTTCCGAACTTGGTCTCTCCATCCCGCATGCGCGCCAGCCGGAAGGGATTGAGCAGATTGGCCAGCATGGCGCCCTGGAACTGCAGGTTCTGCTCGTGATAGGGGAAATCCAGCCGGCCACCGAAGGTGGTGTTGCTGCCCCAGTGCAGCCACCGGTTGGAGCCGAGACGCTGGAGGACCGCAGGTGGCAGCGTGAGCGCGCCCTCGGCGAACACCCGGTCCACGATGAAGTCGAGTGCCTCGCGCTGGCGGGCGCGAGGAACGTTCTCGAAGGGAAGCCGGCCGTTGGGGTCACCCGAATGGTCGCGATTGATGTACTGTCCCCCGAGGAACTTGACCGCAGGCGCCACCGCGAGCGCGTACTGGTTCATCAGGCTCAGGTAGGCGCTGGTGACGTCGTTGTAGCCGTAGTTGTCGGTCAGCACCTTGGCGGGAAGATCCTTGAGCAGGTCACGAATCAGCGCGGTGCGCTCCTTGCCCCAGGCGATCTCATCATCTCCCAGGTCCCAGATATTGATGCTGGGGTCCAGCGCGCCGGGACCCTGGGTCTCGGCATTGGTGCCGTAGAGGTGGCCCTTGGCTGCGGCATCTCGGGCGAGCTGCTGGGCCCGGGCCGCGTCGGGCGTATAGGTGAAGCTGATCACCCACTTGTCATAGGAGCCGACGCCCGGGGTATAGTAGGGGCCGTTGGGGGTTCCCTTCGGCGCAAGATTCACCGAGGGATATTCCATCACCGAGCCGTAGAGGCCGTTGGCGGTGATCCACGCGACATCGTGCAGCCTCGCGTTGGGCGTGCTGGCGGATGAGCGGAAGTTGTGCTGCAGGCCCAGCGTATGGCCCACCTCGTGCATCGTCGCCCACTTCACCGCCTCCATCACGAACGGCTCGGGCACCGGATCGCCCGGCTTGATTTCACCGCGGGACACCAGCGCAGCCTGCAGCAGCGATCCCTGCGCCGCGAAGGTGCTCGACAGGCCGGCCAGCTCGAGTCCGGGCGGCGCATTGGGGTCGGCATTCATACCCAGCGCCTCGTCCAGCGCGGCGGCGGCACTCACGGGGCCGGCCATCGTGCGCCAGGTGTTGCGGAAGCCGCCGAAGAAGCTCGACTCGAACAGCACGTCCGCGTCGAGTACCTCGCCGGTGCGCGGGTCCACGGTCGAGGGCCCGATGGCCCCATAACCCGGCTGATCGGACACGTTCCAGCGCAGCGTCGCGTAGCGGATGTCTTCCGCGTCGGCGCCCTCGGGCAGATCTTCGGCGTGAATCGCGCCGACCCATCCGGCTGCTCCGAACGCCACGTTCCAGGCTTCCACGCCGGCTTTCATCGCGGCCCGATACTCCCTGGGCACGTTCGGGTCGATGTAGTAGACGATCGGATTGACCGGACGGACCTTGTCGCCCACCCGCTCACCCGGCTCCAGCCGCCAGCGATTGACCATTCGGACGAAGGTGGTGCTGTCGTCCTGGGAAAAATCCTTATGTACCGTGAGGAAATTGCCCATGCGGTCGTCAGCGTAGCGCGGGGTCATCGGTACCTCGGGCAGCGCGGCCAGCGTATAGTGAATCGAGATCGGCAAGAACCGTCCGTCCGGCACCGACGCAAGCCCGACCGGCTCCGCGGGGCGGAAGGTCAGCTTGGCGCGAACGTTCACGTTGCGGGGAAATGCCTTGACCGTTTCCAGGTAGCTGCGCTGCCGGTCGAACGCCGCGATACCCGGCCGTCCGGGTCCCGGAGACACTGCCTGTCGGACCGCCGCGCTGATGCCGGAGAGATCGGAGATAAACCAGTTGGCGGCGTCCACGACGACGGCAGAATCGTCCCGGAACGATTCGATCTTGGCGACGTCGAGCACGGATGAGCCAAACGTCAGGTCCACCGCCTTTGCCGCCGCGGGATCGTCGGTGGCGGTGAACCGGTGGGGGCGCTGCACCAGGAAGACCTCTTCACCGTGTCGCTCCAGAGCCACGATGTTGCCTTCGAAGATGTTCAGCATGGTTCCGCCGAAGAGTCCGTTGGCGCCGATCCCCTGGGCAATCTTCATCTCCATCAGGAAATCCTTGCCGAGCCGGTCCTTCGGAATGGCGAGATAGAGCTTGTCGTCCTTCTGATAGGTGTCGAGGAACCCGGTGCGCACTACGGCGTCCTTGGTGAGCTCGGCGAAGGGCCGGTAGGCGCTCGGCCGCGCCGGAGGAGCGGCGGTCGGCGGAACGCCGGCCGGCTGCTGCGCCGCGAGGATGGTAGGCAAGGCAGCGGCGAACAGGAACGTCAGGGGATGGCGCATGGGGACTCCCTCAGAGCGCTAGGACACTAGGACGCGAAGAATTGCGGGGCCAGGTCGACCCTTTATCGACGCGTCAGGTGCCTCAAACGTTTCAGGAACTCACTTGGGGAACAGGCTCTTCGGAATCGCCGGGGTCACCTTGAGGGCGTTGCCATAGTACAGCTTCTTGAGCACCGAGTCGGGCAGGCCGAGGCCGTAGAGCTTCCAGAAGGCGTGATAGTCGCGGTAGTAGTCGAAGTATTCGTCGTAGGTCTCGAACACCCTCCAGTAATAGGGGTATTCGTCGGGCTGGAAGCTGTCCTTCCCGAAGAGCACCCGATCCTGGTACTTGATGAGGAATTCGCGCGCGGCCCGGGGCTGGCGGCCCAGGTCGTAAAGAATCGCGCCGACTTCACTGTACAAATTGGGCATGCTGTCGAACATCCGGCCCAGCCGCGCGAGATCGTTGGCGTGCCAGCCGAGGTGGGCGATGACCCAGGTGGTTTTCGGGTGCCGGGCCAGGAGCCGATCCCGTTCTCCCATGAGCTCTTCGAAGGTCGGGAACTTGGTGTGATCCTGGTAGCGACGATCGGGATAGAGCGCGAGCTCCAGCCAGCGCTCATTGTGGTAGTCCAGCGGCTCCCAGAACTCCGCGGGATCCGCGGTGTGAACGAATACCGGGATCTTGAGGCGCGCGGCGGTTTCCCAGACCTGGTCGAGCTCGGGATCGTCGAGCTTGAGCCGAGTGCCGTCAGCTTTTTTCGTGTAGAGGCCGAATCCCTTGTTGATCTCTCCGATGCCCGCCGCGCCGGCTTTCACGTCGGCCTCGAGCTGCGCCGCGATCCTGGCGCCCGAGCCGGGTCCCACGTCGCGGAGATTGAGGCCGGTGAAGATCACGAAGCGATCCCTGTACCGGCTCGCGGCGATGGCGGTGAGCTGCGAGGTCAGACGGTCGCCCGAGCTGCCATTGGCGCTCACCATCACACGCAGGTTGAGCGAATCCATCGCCGCGCCGACCAGGTTGATGGCGTCCTGCGACGTCAGGGCCGGTGGATGCCCGTGAAAATCGATCGAGGGAAACTTCGACCGGGGGACCGTATGCACCGGCACGACCAGCGTCGAGCGCGGCTTGTACTCCCGGATGTTGGGCGGCGGAAACTCCGGGTCTCGCCCTTCGGCGGGGCGGGGGCGGATCTGGCCGGGAGCCGTGGGCTGCTGAGACAGCACCGGCAGGGCACCCAGGAGCGCGAGCAAGGCGATTGGCAGAAGAGGTTTCATCAACTCGTTCCGGCGGTGAAGAGTGCGCAGAGTGATCGCCGCGGCCACCCTCTGCCCGCCGATCGTTTCCCAACGTTCGTAAAATAGACTGGGCCCCGGCCAACAAATAGCTCTATCGTGGCGTATATTCGGAGCGCACCCCACCACCCCCCAATATCTCCGGACCCACGATGAACTTCCTTCGGTCGGCGTTTCTCTCTTCTGTTGTCGGGCTCGTCGCGGCTGGCCCCCTTCCGGCCCAGCAGATGTCTACCGAAACCCGCGATCCCCGCCAGAAACAGGACCCGACCTTCGCCAAGGACTACAAGGACTGGCTCCCCAATCCGCGGCTCGGTAGCCCGCTGGTGGATCATCTCCCCATGGTGGCCGGCATTCCGAGCCCGCGCGAGGTGCTGGGCTATGACATCGGTGCGCCGAAGAAACTGACCTACTACGCCGACCAGCTACGCTACTATCGCGCCCTCGCCGCCGCGACGCCTCGAGTTCGGGTCGAGACCATCGGCCGCTCGGATGAAGGCCGCGAGCTGGTCGTGGTGTGGGTGTCGTCGGAAAAGAACATGTCCGCGCTGGCGGGCAACCGCCGCAACCTGGCGAAGATCGCCGACCCCCGCGGCATGAGCGCCGACGAGGTTGCCAGCCTCATCAACAACACCAAGCCCCACTATCACCTGATGGGCGGGCTGCACAGCGGTGAGACCGGCCCCTCGGAAATGCTGATGGAGCTGGTCTATCGGATCGCCACCGAAACATCGCCGCTGGTGTCCCTGATCCGGAACAACCTCTACGTCTCGGTGACTCCCACCGCGGACGCCGATGGCCGCGACCGGAACGTCGACTGGTTCTACCGCAACCTCGATCTCGGCCTGGCCGACCCGCCGCCGCTCTCCCGGGACAGCACGGTCAAGGACAGCACCGCCCGCGCGGCCGCCGCCGCGGCCAACACGCCGCTTCCGCCCGCCTTCAGCCGGAACGTGCCCGATGTCCCCTATTGGGGACGCTACGCCTACCATGACAACAACCGCGACATCAACATCGTGCTGCCGCAGATGCGCGCGATCGTCGACTGGTACTTCACCGCGCACCCGCCGATCATGCACGACCTTCACGAGGCCCTGCCGCTGATGTACACCTACAGCGGCGCGGCGCCCCAGAATCCCAATCTCGACCCGCTGCTCTTCGCCGAGCTGCCCTGGTTTGCGAACTGGGAGCTGTCGCAGATGACCAAGTACGGGATGCCCGGCGTGTACACCTACGCTTTCATGGACGGATGGTCTCCCGGTTACCTCGGCTCGGTGGCGTACAATCACAACGGCCTGATGAAGATGTACGAGACCCAGTCGGGTCGGGACCTCGACACCACGGCAGTCAAGAAGGATACCTCGAAGACCACGATAGCCACCGCGGCGCTGGCGGCCGGCGGGCCCGGCGGCTTTGGTCGCGGCGGTCCCAACCTTCCGACCGGACGCGGTGGCGCGCAGGACCGCGAGTGGTATCGCGGCATCCCGATCGGGAAGGACGATTCCGCCAAGTTCACTCGGCGGGCCAATACCAACTACATGGAAACCGGGGTGCTCTCGTCGCTCCAGCTCGCCGCGATGTTTCCCGCGACGGTACTGGAGAATTTCTACATCAAGACCCGCAACTCGATCGAGGACGGAAAGACCAAAGCGCCCTACGGCTTCATCATTCCGGTCCAGCGCGACATGACCAAGGCCGCCGAGCTGGTCAACATCCTTCGGGTGCAGCGGATCGAAGTGGGTGTGGCCACCCAGGCCATCAAGGTCGACAGCACCACCTATCCCGCCGGCTCCTACGTTATCAAGCGCGACCAGCCCTACGGGCGCCTGGCCAAGAACCTGCTCGAGAAGCAGCAATTTCCCGATGCGCGGCTCACCACCTACGACGACAGCGGGTGGACCATCGGCCTCGCGATGATGGTGGATGTGGTGGAGGTAGCGGATTCGTCGATCCTCAAGGCGGCTACCACTCCCGTCACCACCGTGACGCTCAAGGGCAAGATGACCGGCGGTGGCAGCGCCGGTCTTGCCGTGGCGCACACCGGATCCAACAACATGATCACCTTCCGGTACCGCCTCAAGAACGTGCCGATGAAGATCGTGGAGAAGAGCTTCTCGGCCGAGGGGATGGAGTTTCCCGCCGGCTCTTTCGTGATCTCCGACATGAGCAACGCCGCCGCGGTGCGCACCGCCGCTGAAGAGCTCGGCTTGAACGGCGCGGCGCTCTCGTCGCTGCCCACCGTGGCGATGCATGACGCCGAGGTGCCCCGTATCGCGATCTTCTCCTCCTGGCTCAACACCCAGAATCTCGGGTGGTACCGGATGACCTTCGACAAGTTCGGCATCCCCTACGACTTGATCTACAAGGAGCAGCTCACGCCGGACCTGCGCTCCCGGTACGACGTGATCCTGGCGGCGGAGCAGAGCCTGAGCCGCACCAGCGTGATGCAGAAGCCCAATGCCAAGCCGGTTCCTTACCAGAAATCCGACAAATACAAGTTCCTCGGCATGTATGGCGAGACCGCCGACATGACCGGAGGCTTCGGGCAGAAGGGCGTCGACGCCTTTGCCAGTTTCCTCGAGGGCGGCGGGACCCTGATTGCGGTGGGAGATGCGGCCCGCCTGCCGATCGACTTCGGCTGGGCCGGCACGGTGGAGAAAACCAACGTGGCGGGGCTTACGTCGCAACGGCCGCTGGTGCAGGGTGAGATTGTGCGGCCGGAAAACCCGGTGTTCTATGGCTACGGCAACAAGACGATCCCCATCAAATATGTCGGCGGGCAGCCGTTCCGGGTCGGCTCGGCGGACGAGGAGCACGTACTCGCGCGCTATGTGGGGGGCAATGCCTCGGTGCTGTCGGGGCTGATGGTTGGGGCGGACTCACTGCGAAACCGGCCGTTCGCGGTCGACATCCCGCGCGCCTACCATGGGAATGGGCGGGTCATTCTCTTTTCCAACAACCCGATTTATCGCTGGCAGAACCACGGTGAGTTCAACATGATCTTCAACTCGATCCTCAACTGGAACGATGTGGTGGCCAAGCCCGTTGCCGCCGCGGCGGGAACCGACCGCTAGCGCGAGACGTTCGCCATCTCCCGGACCAGCTGCTGCGCGCACATGTAACCCGGCGTTCCCGCGATCGACCCGCAGGGGTAGGCGCCGGCACCACAGTAGGCCAGGTTGCTCCAGCTGCCGAACTGGTAGAAATGGCGAGCAGGGTCTGCAGCGAACTGGCGGTCGAAGAAGGTCTGACCGCCCACCAGCATGGTGTGGTCGATATTGCCGCCGGGAAAGAGAAACAGCTCCTGCAGGTCGCGCGGTGTCAGCAGGCGGCTCCAGACGCAGTCCTCCGGATTGGCGATATGGGCAAAGACCCGCGCCTTGACCGCAGCTTCGATCTCGGGCAGCACCTCGCCCCGCTGGTTTAGCGACAGGTTCTTGAAGAACAGCGTGAGCCGATCGAAGGGCTCGGCCAATCCCAGCTGCCGCATTGCCGCACCTTCGCAGTAGATCTGGATGAAGCCCGGCTCGTAGCCCACCTCGCCCGACACCACGCGCAGCGTGGCCCGCTCGAAATCGGCCAGCGAATCCACCCCGAAGATGAAACGAAACGCCGTGTCGTCGTCTCCGGCGGTGGTCCCCTCGTTCCAGCGTACCGGGTTACGAAACATCAGGCTCAGTTTCCCACTGGTGCCGAGGAAGCGCTTGCTCTCGACGGTGGCGGTCATGCCCTGATCGCCGATCATCCGCGCCGCGGCCACCGGATCGGTGGCCATGACCAGCCGGTCGAAGGGCAAGGTGACGGCCTTCCCCGCCTGGGAGTATCGGAGCTCGCCTGTGCCGGGATCGACCTGTTCCACGCGACATCCGAGCCGGATGTCGACGCCGAGGTCACGGTTGATACGGGCCAGCTCTTCGGTAACCCGCCAGATGCCTTCCTTCACAAAGCCGTAGTAGCCGTCGAAGATGGAGCCCGAATCCATGACCGGGAGCGTGAAGGCGGAGTACGGAGCCGCCAGCGAGACCGGGCCGCTTTCGGTAACGGTCATCGCCATGTAGATCTTGGTGCGGTCCGCGGTGAAATAGTGATCGAGCAGGTCACCGGCGCTTCCACTGATCCAGAGGCGGGCCAGATCGTTGCCGAGTGTCCGGCGCGCGCTGTCGAGGGTCGGCGGCGTGGCGGTTCGATATCCGTCCTGCAGGTAGGCCACGACTCGGCCTTCATC
>JBEPVJ010000067.1:0-8064 GCA_041691095.1 Gemmatimonadales bacterium | reverse complement strand
GCGCCAGGCGCTGCGCGCCGCGCCGCACCGGCTCCAGGAGCGCGGTAAGCGTCGCCAGCTCCTCGGCGCGGCCCACCAGCTCGGCGGCTTCGGGCTTAGGGGCCTCAGAGACCCTAACCCGGCGGCCGGTGATCGAGGCGGCAGTCACCGGCTCGGCGCGGCCCTTCAGCGCCAGCGCTCCCTCGGAGCGGCTGTCGAAGCGGACCCCCGCAGCGCGGGCCAGCCGTTCCTCGACCAGCGTCTGTCCCGGGGTGGCCCGGCCCATCAGCCGCGCGGCGAGGTTGACCGGATGGCCCATGACGCCGAAACAGCGGCGGGAGTCGCTGCCGCAGGCGCCGGTCCAGACCTGGCCCTGGCTGATGCCGATCGCGACCGGCCCGACGAAGCCGAGCTCGGGCGGCGGCGCCTGCAGCTCGAGCGCCGCGGCAAAGGCGCGCTCCACGTCGTCCTCATGCGCGACCGGTGCGCCGAACGCCGCGTAGAGATTGCTGCCCTTGTCGCCGATGGTGAGCTGGATGATCGATCCTTCGTAGCGGTCCAGGGTGTCCTGGACCCATCGCACGTAGGCGTCGAGCTGCGCGCCGGCGCGGTCGGCCTCATCGTAGGCAATCCCCCGGAAGCGCACGAACATTGGAACCGCGGGCCGCAATTCGCCGAGGAAGCCGCCACCGGCCCGGAGCCGCTCGTAGACCGCCGGGAGGATCCAGGGTCGCGCCAGGGTGTCGGTCCAGGCGCCTTCGGGGAGCGCGGGCCAGGGCGTGGTGGACACGTCGGCGCGTAACCCGGCGACGACCGCGACCCGTTCTTCTCCCGGTTCGATGGCTTCCCGCCACGAGCCTACGTCGAGCGCGTTTCCCAGCGCCGTCACCACCTCGGCGCCCGCCACGATCTCGTGCACCGCGGCGAGCTTCTCTGCCGCGGCCATGCGGTCCAGGGTGCGCCCGGCCAGCGCGTCCATGAGGAAGCGGGAAGGATCGCCCGCCACGAATCGGCGCGCCGCCCCGGCGGTGATGGCCACCTTGATGCCGAGCGAGACCCGCGCGCCCGATGGCGTTTCCACCACCGCCGCGGTGCTCAGCTCCCGCTGCATGGCGAGGGCGGAGCTCACCGCGCGGTGCGGGGCTGGAGCCGGGTCAGCAATTCCGCCGGGCGCATCGTCGAACCAGCAGGTGATGGAATCTCCGGCGAAGCCGACGACGCTCCCGGCCCGGGAGTGCACCTCGCTCACCAGGTGTTCGTAGACCCGGTTGATGTGGCGGAGCAGCTCTTCGGCGCCCCGCTTCCGGCCCAGCTCGGACTCCAACGCGGCGGTGAGCGCGGTGAAACCGGAGACGTCCGCGAAGAGCGCTGCACCACGGGCCCGGTCGGGCAATGGAACGCCGGCAAGGATGGCCTGCCGGCGATCGATCGGGAGATAAGCCTCGAAACCACCCGGCATTCAGCTGAACCCGAGCCACCGGGCGATGGCCGCAAGCGCGCGCCGCGTCCGGCCTGGCGGCGTGGGCACCGCGAGGGTGGGATACACCGGCCGACCGTTCTGGATCCACTCGGTCAGATCGGGCAGGTCCACCCACTTGGCGGCGAGCTGATAGAGGTGGCCGAGGGCAGGATGAATCAGCACGGCGTCGAGAATCCGCGCGCCCAGGTCTTCGAGTGAGTGACCCCGGTCCATGATGTCCTGGATGTCGGCGTCGCTGAGCGGATAGTGGTCGGGGTAGAAGTCGGGGAGGTGCACCAGGGCGTCGACCGAGGGCAGGATGGGGTCGGCAAAGAGCCGGCCCAGGAAACCCATTTCCGCACCCTCCACCATCCCCTGGGCGTAGAGCAGTCGGGACAGCACTACGTTCATGAAAATCTGCTCGCCGCGACTCTCGGCTCCGGCGCATTCCCGATGGGCCTGGTATCCCGAGACGATGCTGGTGTTGTGGGCCCGGTACCAGACGACCTCGCCCGGCTTCTCGATGTAGTCGAGCCAGCGGCGGACCGGATCGGGTGCGCCGATCGGGTCCACCCCTTGCTCGTGGGTGAGCGCGGCGAGCTGTCCGTAGTAGAGGAAGCGGAGGTCCACGTCGCGCCACCAGCGGCTGCCCGGAGCGCCGCGGGATCCGTCCAGCGGGTTCAGGACGCCCCGCCGGATTTCCCACCGGAGAAAATCGAGCTCGGAGCGGCCGTACCCGAAATCGGAGTCGCGATCCAGCGGGCTGAGCTTCCCGGTGTCCTGAAGCTCCCTGCCGCGTCCGTATTTCCGATAGAACGCCATCCGGAGCTCGAGCCGGCCGTCGGGGTCATCAGCGACGGCATCCACCACGCGCTGAGCCTGGCGGGTGAGCCCGGAAAAGTCGGTGATGCCGGCCCCGGCGGGGGCGCTCACAGCGTCAGCTGGAGCCGGCCCACGATGAAACGTCCGAGGACCGGCGTCCCCACGAATTCGGCATGGCGGTGATTGAAGAGATTGGTCGCGTCCAGGGTGAACCAGGCGCCGCGGAGCCAGCCGAGCCGGAGGCCGGCGCTCGCGTCGAGCAGCGCGTAGGGGCTGACCCGTCCGATATATGCAGGGGAGACCACGCTGAATCCGCTGACCGCGCGGGCCCGGACGTCGGCCCGGATCCCTCGGCGCTCGTTCTGGAATTGCGCGGTGATGTTCCCCTTGTGGCGCGGCGCCTGGAAGAGCAACATCCCGAAGCCGGTGCCCAGGTTGGTGGAATCCTTGCTCGCGTAGGAGTACGAGCCGGCCAGGGAGAGACTGCGGGAAACATCGTACGAGAGCGTGACGTCGGCGCCCCAGAAGGAATACGCGCCGCCCTGTTTGGCCGGCTGGAAGATCAGCAGGTCGGCGCCCGGCACTTCCTTTGGAGAGACCGTTCCCACCGGGATCGACGCGGCGCCGGCGGCCACCGCCTGGGCCAGGATCGGGGAGAGATAGTTCTGCAGATAGGCCTGGAGCGACACCGGATCGAGAAAGACGCTGGGCGTGTTGACGGTGGACGACGTGGAGAAGACGTGGGTCGATCGGTTGTAGTAGAGGTCCACGCTCGCAACGATGCGGTCGGTCAGGAATCCCTTGTAACCCGCTTCCAGAACACTCTCCACCACCCGCCGGATCGGCGCGACGTCGGCGACCTCCGACGGACTCACCGAGGTGAAGGTGCCGTTGGCCGGATTGAGCAGCGCGAGCCGGGTGCCGACCTGGGCTTTGGTCGGCGCCGGGAGGCTCGAGATGTCCACGCCCTGCGCCTGGAGGATCGCGACGACCGCCGGCCACAGCAGTGTGGCATCGGTGGGGAGGTAGCCGGTATTGCCGCCAGTGAACGCCGCTGGCGACCGCATGCACAGTCCCCCGCAGCTCCGGTCGAAGGTAAATCCCTGGCCGGCCGAGCCCTCCAGCCGAATGCTGAAGGGCAGGGGGCCCAGCGGCGCCACGGCGAGATCGGGAAAGAGCCCTCGCGGCGACGGCTGCTCGAAGGATCGATTGTAGGCGATCCGCAGCGCATGGTTCGCGCCGGGCTTGAACACCAGCGCCGCCCGGGGCGAGAGGAAGAGCTTGTTCTCCAGCCGGTTGTGATGATCCAGCCGCAGCGCCGTGCTCAGATCGAATTTCGGGGAGAGGGCCGTGGTGGAATGGACATAGAGTCCGGTTTCCCGGACCGCGTCCTGATTTTCGAAGCGACCGTTGAGTGTGCCATGGGTCCGGGGATCGGTCCAGCGGAAATCCCCGCCGTAGATGAGTCGGGTGGTGTGCCACTCGGAGCTGTGCTGGACCTGCGCGGCAAAGAGCCGTGAATCGTCCAGCAATGGGGTTCCGCTACGCAGGTTGTAGGTCTTCCCGGCCGAGCTCCCGTCATACATCAGGTTGGCAAAGAGCCGGCGATGGGTGAGCCGGGTCTGGAGCGCGACGTAGCGCCAGTCTTCGGACTGGGAGGCGCCCGCATCGGAGCCGGTTTCCACGCCGGTGGCCTGCACGAAGCTCGCGGTGGAGACCAGCGTGGTCGCGCGCCCGAGGGCCCAGTCGGCGCGGGCCTCGGTCTGGATCTCCTTGGCCACCGGCAGCCGCGCCCCGATGAGCAGGGTGTCGGCCCGGGCGCCGGCGCCGATCGCCTGGGCCCGCAGCGACGCCTCCACCGGATCGGTGTAGCGCCAGTCGTTGCCGCGGGCGAATCGCGCCGAGAGCTTGACGCCCAGGGTCGGAGTGACCCGCCGGGACACCCGGAACGATCCATCGGCCCAGGACCGCTGGCCCCCGGTGAGCGAGAGGCTGGTTTCCGGCGGCCCCAGCGGCGAGCGGGTTATGAAATGCACTACTCCCCGGCGCCCGTTTGGCCCGAAGATGACCGCGGCGGGCCCCCGCACCACCTCGATGCGCTCGAGGTCGTCCGGCGTATCGGGAAGGAATCCGGCGATGTTGTAGTTGAGCGACGGAATGGCGGCGTAGCGATAGTCGGTGAGGAGCAGCAGCCCGCCTGCGTCGGCGGTGACGCCGCGCGGTCCACGAGTCGAGAAGGTGGTGCTGAAGAGCCCCTTCTGGGAGTAGTCGACGCCCGGCACGGTGCGGAGGTAGTCGATGGGAGTGGCCACCGCCTGGCGGAGAATCGCGGCGCGCGGTACCACCGTCACCGAGGCCGGCGTGGCGAGGCTGGTCTCGTCGCTGAGCGTGGCGGACACCACCACCGGATCCAGCACGAAGGGGCGGGGCGTCATCAGCACCGGCAGCTCCACCTCTCCGGTGGCGCCGGGCGTTACCCCGGGCAGCCGCACCGGCGAATAGCCGATCCGGACCACCTGCACTACATAGCTGCCTGACCCTAACCCGCCCAGCCGGAAGCGGCCCCGGCCATTGGTCATGGCGGTGGCGACAATGCTGTCTCCCGACATGGCACGGACGAACGCCCCGGCCAGCCGGGTATTCGTCGCCGAGTCGGAGACCGACCCCACAATGCGGGCGCGCTGCGCCGAGCCCACGCGGGGCGCGAGGAGCGCCACCGCGATCAGCGCCGAGAGAAATGCGGAGCGTCGAGGCACCAGGCCCACTCTCCGATATGAAATAGAGTTAATGAATCCGGGGATCGCGTGCGCATCACCATATCACCACCAAGGATACACCGCCATCCCCGGACGGGGTCGGGCTATTCCTCGCGCAAGACCGCCAGGGGTGAGCGTTTGAGGATCTCGGCACTGTTCCAGAGGCCGACTGAGAGCGTCAGAATCAGCAGCAGGAGTGTGAGGCCGCTCAGCTGCAGCGCCGGAAGGCTGAACGGCTGCTTGAACAGCCACTTGGCGAGAGCCCATCCGGCGATGCTGGCCAGCACCACCGAGGCAAGCGCCGCCAGCACACCGAGCGCGGTGTACTCGGCGATCAGGATGCGGAGGACCTGGGCGCGGGTCGCGCCGAGCGTCTTGAGCAGCACGCCCTCGCGGATTCGCGACAGCCTCGACGCCGACACGGCGCCCACCAGCACGATCGCCCCGGTCACCAGGCTGAAGAGCGCCAGGAAGCGCACGATGAGCGCGCCGCGATTCAGGATGCCGTCGATCGCCTGCTGAATTTGCGACAGGTCGATCGCGGTGACATTGGGAAAGCGCTCGGCCATGGTGCGCTGGACCCGACCCCGCACGTCGGCGCTGTCGGCCCGGACCAGCGTGACGAACATCTGCGGCGCGGACTCCAGCGCCCCGGTCTGGAAGACCGCGAAGAAATTGGTGTCGAAGCGACCCCAGTCCACCTCGCGCAGGTTTGCCACACGGCTCGGCACCTCGATCCCGCCCACGTTCCAGACCATCTCGTCGCCCACCTTGACCCCGAGCTCATCGGCGATGTCGCTGTCGAGGGAGAGCAGCGCCGGCGAGCCAGGCGCCGCGGCCGGTGTCCCCGGTCCCCACCACGTGCCGGCCACCAGTTTTTCGGTGGGGGTGAGGGTATCGCGATAGGTGGAGCGATACTCGCGACGGAGCGCCCACCCCGCCGGGCCGCCGCCCCGCTGGCGCCGCTGGTTCCTTCGGCCCGCGCTATCGGGCGCGGTGGAATCGGGGGGCGGCGCGATGGGAATCGCGACGCCGCGAATCGACGCGATCCGCATGGTCACGATCGGCACCAGCGGGGTGCCGCTCAGCTGGTCCGACGCGAGGACCGCCGCGACGCCGGTGCGCTGGGATGGCTGGATGTCGAAGAACATCAGGTTGGGCTGATTGCTGCTGCCGCCGGGACGGAATTGCCGGAGCAGGTTGTGCTGCACCAGGAAGAGCGTTGCGAGGAGGAAGGCGCCGAATCCCAGCGAGAGCACGACGGTCACGGTCTGATTGGCCGGCCGGTAGAGGTTGGCGAGGCCCTGGCGCCAGAGGTACGGCAGCCGATGGGGAAACCAGCGGCGCAACCCGCGGATCAATCCCTTCGCGGCGAGCCAGAGGAAGAGCAGCGCCAGTCCGATGCCGGCCGAGAAGACCGCACCGTCGCGCAGCGCGCCAACCTGGATCGCCGAGAGCGCCACCACGCTGCCGGCCAGCAGGAGGATGAAGATCCAGTCGAGCAGATCGCGCCGCGGCCCGCCGGCTTCGACGTCGCGGCGGAGCGTCATCAGCGGCGAGATCCGCCGGACCGCCAGCAGCGGAAGCGCGGCGAACATGCCCGCCACCCAGAGGCCGAGTGTCATGCCCAGCAGGATCGCGCGGGGTGATGGGGTGACGTGCACGTCGACCGGGAGCAGTCCCTTGAAGAGCAGAGGGAGCATCTGCTGCAGCCCCACGCCGATCAGCGCGCCGATGGCGCTGCCGATGCCGCCCATCGCCAGGGCCTGTAGCAGGTAGACCGCGAACACCTCGTAGGAGGTGGCGCCGAGGCATCGGAGCACCGCGATGGTGTCGAGCTTCCGGCGGATGAAGACGTGGACCGCGCTGGCGACCCCTAACCCGCCCAGCAACAGCGCCACCAGCGCCACCAGCCCCAGGTAGTTGCCCAGCCGGGTCAGGGTGTCGGTGAGATCTTCCCGGTCGTCCTCCACGGTGCGGATGCCGGCCCGCTCGGCGCGCAGCGGCGTCCTATATTTTTCCCGGATCGGCTGGGCCGCGACGCCTGGTGCCAGCTGCACGTAGGCGGCGTACTCGGCCCGGGATCCGAATCGCAGCAGGCCGGTGGCGGCCAGCGTGCGTCCCGGGATGTAGACCCGGGGACCGAAGGCGGTGGCCACGCCCACGTCTCCCGGCACATTGAGGACGGTGCCGAGGATCGCAAAGCGCGCCTCGCCCAGCGAGAGGGAATCGCCGATGCGGGCGCCCAGCGCGGTGAGGAGCGAAGGATCAACCAGGGCGCCGTCGGTGGTGGCGAGCGCGCGCCATCGTCCCGCCGGCAGGGTGGTGATCTCCCCGTAGAAGGGGTAGCCGCCGTCGACGGCGCGCACCTGCACCAAACGGACGCCGCTGGTGCGCGGGACGTACGCCATCGCGGGAAAGCTGGTCTCCATGGCGCGGCGGCCGCCGGGACGATGGGCAGCGGAGTCGGGTGCGACCAGGCTGTCGACCAGCGCCTCCAGCCGCGGCGAGAATTTCTGCCGGCTGGTAATCGAGAGATCGGCGCCGAGCAGCGACTTGGCTTGCTCCGCCACCGAGGTGCGAAGGTTCTGGGTGAAAGAGTTGATTGCGACCAGCGCCGCGACCCCGGCGGTGATCGCGCCGGTGAGCAGCCAGAGCCTCCGCCGGCCGGCGCGGCTCTCGCGCCACGCCATCCGGAGGACGAACCGGGGGCCGATCACGCCGCGCTGTCCTCGACGATTCGTCCGTCCGAGAGCCGAATGGTGCGCCGGGCTCGCGCCGCGAGGTCGTGATCGTGGGTCACCAGCACCAGGGTCGTGCCGAGCTCGCGGTTGAGCTCCTCCATCAGGGTGATGATCGTGGCGCCGGTCGCGGCGTCGAGGTTGCCGGTGGGCTCGTCGGCAAAGAGAATCTGCGGCTTGATGCTGAAGGCACGCGCCAGCGCGACCCGCTGCTGTTCGCCACCGGAAAGCTGGGCCGGATAATGCTCGGCGAGGTCGCCCAGGCCGACGCGCTCGAGCAGCAGCTGGGCTCGTGCCTGGGCTGGCT
>JBEPVJ010000066.1:0-8075 GCA_041691095.1 Gemmatimonadales bacterium | reverse complement strand
CATTGGCGCTGCAGATGGCGGCGATGTCCCGCGCCGATCCGTTGGGATTCGAAGGGAAGTCGGACTCCGGAGTGGCGACATACCGGAGCACCACCCGGCCTTCCGCCTCGAGCTGGTCGAGCGCGCCGTCCGGCGCGGTAAACCGGCCATCTCCATGTCCCACCGGAATCCGGATGACCTGACCGGTCGTGTAGCCGCTCGTGTACGGAGTATCTGTCCTTTCGATCCGCACATCTACCGGGCGCGAGAGGTACTTGAGGCCGGCGTTCCGAACCAGAGCCCCGGGC
Source organism: Gemmatimonadales bacterium (assembly GCA_041691095.1). Taxonomy (GTDB): domain Bacteria; phylum Gemmatimonadota; class Gemmatimonadetes; order Gemmatimonadales; family GWC2-71-9; genus JABFSM01. The sequence goes on along the minus strand of JBEPVJ010000066.1, from coordinate 7,788 downwards.
AGCAATCCGGCTTCGCAGAGAATCTGGAACCCGTTGCATATGCCGAGCACCGGCCCGCCCGATGCGGCGTGCGCCTTGATCGATTCCATGATGGGGCTGAAGCGAGCGATAGCGCCGCTGCGCAGATAGTCCCCGTAGCTGAATCCGCCGGGAAGGATGACCGCGTCGGCGCCGGCGAGTGAGGTATCCCGATGCCAGGCGTAGAAGGCCTCGCCGCCGGCGCGCTCCACCGCCCGGCAGGCTTCCGGCTCGCAATTGCTCCCGGGAAAGCGGACCACGGCAACCCTCATCATGCCGGCGCTCCTGCTTCCACTTCGATTTCGTAATCCTCGGTGACCGGGTTGGCCAGGAGCTTGTCGCACATCGTACGAACCCGGGCCTCCGCTTCTGCGGCCGTGCCGGCGGCCACGTCGAGCGCGATGGCCTTCCCGACGTGCACGTTGCTGGCCTCTGGAAAGCGGAGCGCGGACAGCGCGTGTTCCACCGCCTGGCCCTGCGGATCGAGCAGGCCCTTGCGGGGGAGAATACGGACGTGAACCCTCCAGGTCATTCGTCGCCTCCGAGTTCGGTGATCCGTAGCACGACATGCCGAAGCACGCCGAACGCCAGGTAGGTCAGAAAGAATGGAAACAGGAACGAAGAGGGCGCAACGATCGAGCCGACAATGAACCCGAGCAGGATCACCAGCGCCAGAATGCCAGTCGGCTTCCGGATATTGATGGCGCCGCGGGGATACTGCACCTTGCTCACCATGAGCGCGGCGGTGAGCAGCAGCAGCACCACCAGGCCCTGGTGCTGCAGATCCATGTAGGCGACCGAGGCGCGGTACCAGGAGGTCTGGCTGAAGGCGTAGTACGTGGCCATCGTCATGCCGGCCGCGGGCGAGGGGAGTCCGGTGAACCAGCCCGGCGTCGGCTTACCGTGCGAGAGCACGTTGAACCGCGCCAGCCGGAGCGCCGCGGCGACCGTGTAGAGAAAACACACCACCCAGCCAAACCGGCCGGCGGTGGAGAATTCCAGGAAGTAGATCAGCAGGGCCGGGGCGACGCCGAAGGAGACGATGTCCACCAGAGAGTCGAGCTCCGCCCCGAAGCGGCTTCCGGTGCCCATCCTTCGCGCCACCCGCCCATCCAGCGAATCGAGAATGCCGGCGTAGACGATGAACCATCCGGCCTGGCGAAAATTGCCGTTAAACCCCGAGATGATGGACCAGAAGCCGAAGAAGAGATTCCCGATCGTGAAGGCGCTGGGAATGACAACGACGACTCGACGGATGCCTTCCCGCGGAGGAGGTGCCGAGGTCATTTCCATCGAGCGATCACCGTCTGGGCCGCCTTGGTGTGTTCACCGACTTTGACCAGCACTTCCACGCCGGCCGGCACGAAGACATCCACTCGGGATCCGAAGCGGATCAAGCCCATTCGCTCGGTTTGTCCCACCTCGGTGCCTTCGTTGTGGTCGGTCACGATGCGCCGAGCGATCGAACCCGCGATCTGCTTGATCAACAGCTTTCCACGGGGCGTATCCAGCCCGACGCTCGACTGCTCGTTGTCGGTCGAGGCCTTTTCCGGGCCGGCGTGTCCGAACTTCCCTTTCACGTAGGCGCGAAATCCGACGCGGCCCCGGGATGGATACCGGTTCACATGGACGTTGAACACGTTCATGAAAATCGAAATCCTGGTGGACGGGCCTCGGAGGTAGGCCGGCTCGTCGATCGGAATCACGCTCACGACCTTGCCGTCGGCGGGTGCGATCACCAGGTCATCGCCGCGGGGGCCTTCCCGCAGTGGGTCTCGGAAGAAGGCCACAACCCACACTGCGATCAGGAACCACGGCACCGCGACGAACCACAGATGGAACCAGGCGAGCACCGCCAGGACGATCCAGGCGATGGCGATGAAAGGCCACCCTTCGGGTGCGACGCGCATCAGAGCTGCTCCGGAAGGGGGACGCCAGTGATCAGGCGATAGGCCTCGAGATATCGCTCGCTGGTCGCCGCGACGACTTCGGGCGGCAGCGGCGGAGGTGGCGCCTCACCGTTCCAGCGGCCCAGTTTGCGCACCCCGGTCAGGTAGTCGCGCAGCGGTTGCTTGTCGAAGCTCGGCTGGGCCCGGCCGGGCGCGTAGCGATCCGTGGGCCAGAAGCGCGAGGAGTCCGGCGTCATGACCTCGTCGATCAGCAGGAGCGCGCCGTCGGCGGAGACGCCGAACTCGAACTTGGTGTCCGCGATGATGATGCCCCGGCCTTCGGCGTGGGCGCTGCCGGCCTGGAAGAGCGCCAGGCTGCGGGCCTTGAGATCTGCGGTGCGAGCGGGGCCCAGGGCCGCCGCCATTACCGCCTCGGTGACATTCTCGTCGTGACCGCTCTCCGCCTTCGTGGCGGGAGAAAAGATCGGCGCGGTAAATCGGGAGCTCTCGAGGAGGCCGGTGGGCAACTGCTCGCCGGCCAGAGAGCCGCGCTCCAGATATTCCTTCCAGGCAGAGCCCGAGAGGTATCCCCGGATCACGCACTCGAACGCCACGGGATCGGCGCGCCGCACCAGCATGGCTCGCCCGGCGATATCAGCGCGGTGCGCGGAGAGCGGCGGCACCTCGCGGATAATCTCGTCCGGGTCGGCGGTGAGAAAGTGGTGTGGGCCGAGGGCCCCGAGCTTGCCGAACCAGAAGGCGGAGAGCTGCGTCAGCACGGTCCCCTTGCTGGGTACCGGCTGGTCCATGACCACATCGAACGCGCTGACCCGGTCGCTGGCCACCAGCAGCAGCCGCTCGGCATCCACCTCGTAGACCTCGCGGACCTTGCCCCGGCGCCACAGAGGGAGCGGCAGACGGCTGGCGGTGACTACGCTCATACCCGTACCTCTTCCGTGGCCACCGTGGCCGCGAGTGCTGCCGCCCTGGTCAGGACGGGCTGCAGGTACTCCTCGATGAATTCGGCCACCTGTGCTTCCGAGCGGCCGGTATACCGCGCCGGCTCCAGCTCGGCGGCAAAGGCGCGGGACGGCACACCGGCGAAGGCGGTATGGGTCGAAAGCCGCTGCATCAAGTCGTTGGGGCCGCCGGCGCTCACTTGCGCCGCGACCGCCATGCTGGCCGTGCGGATCACCTCGTGCAGTGCCTGACGATCGCCCCCCGATTCGACGCCGAGCATCATCCATCGCTCGGTGGCCATGAAGGGCATCTGTTCGGCCACGTGGCGCGCGATGACCGGCTCCCGGACCTCGAGTCCCGCGACAATATTGGTGGCGAGCACGAGGATCGCGTCCGTGGCCAGGAAGGCCTCGGGCAGCACGATGCGGCGGTTGGCGCTGTCGTCGAGCGTGCGTTCCAGCCACTGGCTGGCGGCGGTGTGAGCCGGGTTCTGCTGCAGCGAAATCACGAAGCGCGCCAGACTCGAGATCCGTTCGGCCCGCATCGGGTTCCGCTTGTACGCCATCGCGCTGGAGCCGATCTGCTCCGACTCGAACGGCTCCAGCAGCTCTCCCTCGTGCTGCAGCAGCCTGAGATCGTTGGCCATCTTCGCGGCCGACTGCGCCACTCCGGACAGCAAGTCCAGGACGGTGCTGTCGGTCTTGCGGGGGTAGGTCTGACCCGACACGGCGAAGGGACGCTCGAACCCCATGCGCGCCGCGATGCGTCGGTCCAGCTCGCGGACCTTGGCGTCATCACCCTTGAACAGCTCGAGGAAGGACGCCTGGGTCCCGGTCGTTCCCTTGCACCCGAGAAACCGAAGCGACTCGATCCGGTGGCAGAGCTCTTCCGCGTCGAGGGCGAAGTCCTGGGCCCAGAGAGTGGCGCGCTTTCCGACCGTGGTGAGCTGGGCCGGCTGAAAGTGCGTGTAGGCGAGGCAGGGGAGGGCCGCCCGCTTCCGGGCGAATGCCGCCAGCCGGTTGAGCAATGCCACCAGGCGCCCCAGCGTGAGGCGAAGGCCGTCCCGCATCATGATGAGATCGGCGTTGTCGGTGACGAATGCGCTGGTGGCGCCGAGATGGATGAACCGGCGCGCCGCGGGCGCCAGGTCTCCCAGCGCGTGAACATGCGCCATGACGTCATGCCGGAAGCGACGCTCGTACTGCGCTGCGACCACGAGGTCTATATCGTCGAGGTGGGACCGTAACTGCTCGACGGCCTCGGAGGGGATATCGAGCCCGAGCTCCCGCTCCGATTCCATCAGCGCGAGCCAGAGCCGGCGCCAGAGCCCGATCCGGTTGGATTCACCCCAGAGGTGCTGCATCGCCGGGGAAGCGTAACGAGTGCCGAGAGGGGACTGGTAGGACGCTCCGGTCAACGGAACTCCAGGTCGGTAAAGATCATCTGGCCGCTGCGCTCGAAGTAAATTCGAAAGGGCTGGCGCGAACCCAGAGCCTCGATCACATCGGCCACCTGTTTGGCCGACGAGATCAGGGTGCGGTTGATCGCGAGGATCACATCACCCTCTTTGAGTCCGGTGGCCCGGCCCGACTCCTCGCTCACCTTGAGGATCAGGGCGCCTTTGTTGCTCCGGAGGCCTCGTTCGGTCTGGATGGCGGGGGTGACCGACACCACGTCCATGCCGCTCAGCACCTTCACCTTGGTGGCGGTCGTGGTGGGCAGATCTCTCGTGGAGAAGGTCCGGGTATCCTCCGTCGCACCGTGCTTGACCTGCACCTTGATGGCGTCGCCTACATGCAGGTCGAGCTTTACCGCTTCCCAGTCGAGGTAGTTGCGGAGCCTCCGGCCGTTGGCTTCCACCAGCACAGAGCCCTGGGCAATGCCCGCGCGCGCTGCGGGGCCGTCGGGGGCGACGCGGGTTACCGTTACGCCCCCCTGGGTTTTCCAATCCTGCATCGACTCGGGGCCGGCCACTTCGACGCTGGTCCAGGCTCGCCGGACCGTGCCGGTGCGGAGAATTTCCTCTTCGACTCGAAGAGCCCGCTCGATCGGAATGGCGAATCCGAGCCCGATCGAGCCGGTGCTCCCGCCACCACCGGTGAAGATGGACGAGTTGACCGCCACCACTTCGCCCAGGGCGTTGGCCAGTGGGCCGCCGGAATTGCCCGGATTGATGGCGGCGTCGGTCTGGATCATGTCCAGGTACAGGCCGGGCTGCTCTCCATTCGGCAGGATATTGCGGTGGGTGGCGCTGACCACACCGGCCGTGACCGTTGGCTCATTGTTGCCGAGCAGAAAGGCGTAGGGATTTCCCAAAGCCACCACCCATTCGCCAATCATCAGGTCGGTACTCTTGCCCAGCGGAGCCACCGGAAGGCCGTTGCGCTCGATCTTGACGACGGCGATGTCGGTGGTGGGATCCTCGCCCACCAGCTTGGCCACGAGGTCGGTTCCATCGGGAAGGGTAATCGTGATGGATTCTGCGCCGGCGACGACGTGCTGGTTGGTGATGATGACCCCATCGGCCCGGACGATGAAGCCTGTGCCGGAGGACTGCACCAACTGGTCGGTTTCACGCGGTGGGAGCAGGAAGAAGTCCCAGGGGCCCTGCTCGGTGACTCGGCGGCGCGAAGTGACCGTGACCGAGACAACTGCCGGGGAGACCCGGGTAGCCGCATCCACCACCGCGGTGCGCCGGGATGTGCCCAGGGCGCCGGATTCTGATGATCGCTGAGCCCGGGCAGCGGGTACGATACCGCTGTCGGCACCCTGGCACCCAAGACAGGCCAGAGTAAGCGCAAGAATCCGGCGCATCAGGCGAACCATTCCGCGGGGTAGTCAGCAGCCACGAAGTAGAGTCCCTCGGCAGGGGCGGGTGGGCTGGTGCGCAGTCGCTGATCGAGTGCGAGCAGTCGAGGCATGTCGCTCAGCGCGCGGCGTCCGAGCCCGATGTCCATCATGGTGCCAACCAGCATGCGAACCATGTGATGGAGGAAGCGGTCCGCGGCAATCTCGAAAACCAGACCGATATCCGCCGGACGTTCCACCCATCGCGCCACCCGAATCCGGCTGCGCCGGTGCCGCGCGGGAGAACGCCTGACGCTGAACGCCTCGAAATCGTGCTCGCCGAGAAGCATTTCCGCCGCGGAGGCCAGCAGCTTCTGGTCGGGCCGTTTGCCGAGGGCCCACTCGTACCTCCGCCGAAAAGGGGAGGCCGCTCCGGAATCGGTGCCGACGAGGTACCGGTAGTGACGCCCCTTGGCGCGGGTTCTAGCGTGAAAGCCAGGCTTCATTTCCCGCACCGACTCGGCCCAGCAATCCACGGGCAACAGCGAGTTCAACGACTTGACCAGCCGGAACGGCGTCCAGCGCTCGGGGAGGGTGAAGCTGGTGGCCATACCCACCGCGTGTACCCCGGCGTCCGTGCGCCCTGCGGCATGCACTCTGACTGGACCATTGGCGATTTGTTCCAGGACCGCTTCGAGCTCGGCCTGGACGGTGCGCCCTTTTGCCTGCCGCTGCCAACCGGCGAACCGCCCGCCGTCATAGTGCAGCGTGACCAGAAAGGTGCGCGCCATTGCGAGGCAAATTTAGTCGGGAGCAGAGGTTACAGCAAACCAGAAATGGGAAGATCAATACCTGCGGATGACTCCGACGACGACCCCCTGGATCATGATATCTCCCTCGGGGAACCGGAGGGGCTGCATGGTGGGATTCGCAGGTTGCAGGCGCACCCAACCGCCAGGCTCCCGGTAGAATTTCTTGACGGTGGCTTCCGAACCATTGACGAGGGCGATGACCATTTCTCCGTTGTCGGCGCTCTGGCGGCCATGAACCACCACATAGTCACCATCGACGATGTGCTCGTCCACCATGGAGTCTCCCCGGACCTTCAGGGCATAGTTCGGCCCGCGCGCGGGGAGCATCACATCGGGGACAGCCAGCGTTTCCTGATGCAGGACCGCCTCGATGGGAAATCCTGCGGCGACTACCCCCAGCAAGGGGATTTCAGTGGCGCCGCTGATGCTCTTGGGGGGGAGGACCCGAACCGACCGGCTTTCGTGCGGGGAGCGGCGGATGTATCCCTTCCGCTCGAGATTGGTGAGATGCTCGTGCACCGTGGCGAGAGACTGGTAAGAAAAGTGCTCCGCGATCTCCTCCATGCTTGGGGCATACCCTCGGGACTGGATATGGCCTTCGAGATAGGTCAGAATTTCCTTCTGCCGTTTGGTAAGATGCATGGGAGCCGTCCTGCCCCAGCGGGGCGGAGTCAGTGGTACCCAAATGGATACCATAGGTTACCCGAACAATTGCCGAAAGTCAAACACGCCAGCTAACCTGAGCCCCAGTCCTATAACTCCCAGTCCTCTGCTATCTTGCAGCGGCCCTTACCGTTCCTCGGCCCTTTCCTGCCGCTGAGGTGCGCTCGTGACGATTCCAGCCGGATCTGACCTCGCCCTGCCTGTCACCCAGGTGGAGGAGTTGGTCCGGACCATGTCCAAGGGTCTTCGGGCATTCCAGATGTATCTGCCCAACAACCCGGTCTATCAGCGTGCTGAGCAGGCCATTCAGCAGGCCTTCCTCCCCATATGGTCCTCTGCCCGGCAGATCGAGCTCTCCGTGGTGGAAACCGACCTGGTCTGGGAGGAGCAGGTCGTCTATCACCAGCCGACCAAGGCCGAGAGCCTGGCGTGGATGCTATACAAGGACGGGATGCGGTTCCTCACCCTGAAGCCGGGGGTGGAAGACGAGGAGATGGTCCGTTTCCTTCAGTTGGTGACGCGAGCCAGACTCCTGCCGAGCGATGCCGCCGACGATCTCCTGACGCTGCTCTGGGAGCAGGACTTCCAGGCGATCGAGTACCAGTTCGCCGAGATCATCAACGACAATCTCACGGTGCTGGACCCTCAGGCCGCGGACA
>JBEPVJ010000065.1:0-8110 GCA_041691095.1 Gemmatimonadales bacterium | reverse complement strand
TCCGCGGGCTGAGCGGACAGCAGGTGAGCGTCAGCGCCGAAGACGAGGGACGCGTGGTGGCGCAGCGCGACCTGCCGCTGCCTGACGCGGGAGACGTCACCGTGGCACGCCTTGCCCTGCCACCGCTGCCCGCGGGCTCTCGTCGCCTCACCTTCCGGGTGCGGCCGGTTCCCGGCGAGATCGTCACCGAGAACAACGAGCTCAGGACTGTGCTCCGGGTTCGTTCCGGGCCGGAGCGGGTGCTGTACCTCGAAGGAGAGCCCCGCCCGGAATTCGCCTTTCTGCGCCGCGCCGTATCGACCGACAGTGCGCTCCAGGTGGTTGCCCTTTTGCAGAGCGCCAAGGGGAAATTTCTGCGGCTCGGCGTCCAGGACAGCGTCGAGCTGGGAGGCGGCTTCCCGATCCGCCGGGAGGACCTGTTCCGCTATCGGGCGCTGATTCTTGGCAGCATGCCGGCATCATTCTTCACCGGGGACCAGCTTCGGATGCTGGCCGACTTCGTCAGCCGCCGGGGTGGAGGGCTGATCGTGCTGGGTGGCCGCGGGTCGCTGGCCGAAGGAGGATTCGCCGGCACGCCGCTCGCCGAGGTGCTGCCGGTCGGGCTCGATGCGATTACCCCGATCGACGACACCGCCCCCGCCACCGAGCTCACCATGCGGGTTACGCCGCAGGGACTGGTGCATCCGATCCTCCAGCTCGGACCCACCGAGGCGGCCGGAGCACGCTGGGATTCGCTGCCGCCGCTCACCTCGGTGAACCGCTACGGCTCGCTCAAGCCCGGTGCCACGTCACTCCTCGTGGGCCGGCCGGCCGGCGGCGGGCCGGAAGTGCCGGTCCTGGCGGTGCAACGCTTCGGGAAAGGCACCGTCGCGTTGATGGGCGTGCAGGATACCTGGCTCTGGCAGATGAGCGCCGCCATTCCGCTGGAAGATCAGACCCACGAAATGCTCTGGAAGCAGCTCATTCGCTGGTCCCTGGCGGGGGTGCCTGACCGCATGGAGATCGCCGCCGCGCCCAGCCGGGTCGGTCCTGGAGAGCCGGTGGTGCTGCATGCCAGGGTTTCCGACGGGGCCTTCCTTGAGACCAACGACGCGGTCGTCACGGCAAAGGTGACCTCGCCATCGGGCCGGACCTTCGAGGTGCCCATGGCATGGACGCTCAAAGAAGATGGCGCCTATCAGGGCCGGTTCGTCACCGACGAAGAGGGGATGTACCAGGTGGAGGCCACGGCCCGGCGTGGCGCCGATACGATTCGGGCGGCGCCCGCGGCGCTGCTGGCCGACGATCATGGCGCCGACGTTGAACAGGCCGAGCTCCGCACTCCGCTGCTCCAGCGCATTTCGGGGGAAACCGGCGGCCGATACTACACCCTCTCCGATGCGGGCAAGCTGGTCGACGATGTCGAATTCACCGAGAGCGGTGTGACGGTGCGGGAGTCGCGGGACCTGTGGGATATGCCCGCGATTTTTCTGCTGCTGGTGACCCTGCTCGGCGCCGAGTGGGGCTATCGACGCTGGAGGGGACTGGCGTGACCGCCCCGGTGTTCCTGCTGCTGCTCGCGGCGTCGGCGCCGTTAACCCGGCAATCTGCGCAGAGCGGCACCCATGTGCTGCTGGTGACCGGTCTTTCGGGTGAGCCCCGCTTCGCGGCCGCCTTTCACGCCGAGGCCGCGTCGATCTACGATGCGGCCAAGGCACGCTGGGTTCGGTCCGATTCGAGCCTGATCTATCTGGCGGAAGATCCGGCGCAGGACCGCGCGCGGATCACCGCTCGCGCCACGCGGGATGAGATCGCCAAGGCCATCGCCACCCTGGCCGGCCGCTCCGCCGCGGGTGATGTCGTGCTGATCGTGCTCCTCGGCCATGGCAGCGGACAGGGGGCCGACTCGCGGCTGAATCTTCCCGGACCCGATGCCAGTGCCGCGGACTTTGCCACCTGGCTGGCCCCGCTCACCGGAAGAATCGTGGTCCTGGTGAACGCGGCGAGCGCGAGCGGAGATTTCCTTCCGGTCTTGTCGGGCCGGGAGCACGTGGTGATCACCGCCACGAAGAGCGCGATGGAGGGCAATGAAACCACCTTCGGGGAACACTTCGCGAAGGCGCTGGTTTCAGAATCCGCGGATGCCGACCGGGACGGGCGGGTTACGCTGCTCGAGGCGTTCGACTACGCCCGCCGTGAAGTGGCCAAGGGCTACGAGACCCGGAACCTCCTCGCCACCGAGCATGCCCTCCTCGACGACGACGGCGACGGCAAGGGCAGCTCTACGCCCGGTGGTGCCACCGGAGACGGCGCACTGGCCCGCACCGTGGCGTTCGGCATCACCCCGGTATCGAGCGATCCCCGTATTGCCGCGCTGACGGCTGAACGCCGGACGCTCGAAGCACAGGTGGATGCGTTGCGACGGCGCAAGACCGCCATGGATTCCACTGGCTACGAACGGGAGCTGGAGCGTTTGCTGCTCGAGATTGCCACGCGCACCGCGGCCATCCATGCCGCGTCGGGAGCCAAACCGTGATGCCGGTCCGGGCCATCGCCGCGCTTTTGCTCATGCTGGCCGGCACGGCGCGCCAGGATGACGGTGTTGCCGCGCGTCGGAGGATCAGGGCGCTCGCCGAGGCTGGTCAGCTCGCCCAGGCGGAGGATCTGGCCCGGCGCGGTGGCACGCCGGTCCTGGTGCCGCTCGGAGAAGTGCTCGCGCTCACCGGAAGGCTTTCCGCCGCCGACTCCATCTTTCAGCTGGCGGCTGCGCGCGGCGCTCCCGGCCGGCGGAGCGCCGAAGTTTCTCGCGCCGAGCTGGCGGCGCGACGCGGCAACGGTAATGCGGCGAGACAGCTGGCCAGAAGCATCGCATCGGCTTACCAGACGGATGGCGGGACCTGGCCGGCGGAGGACAAGGTAGCCGCGGGTCGGGCGTACGTCGTGCTGGGCCGGGAGGATGCGGGATCGTTGCGCGCCGCGTTGCGCGCCTTCGACGCCGCCGTCGCCGCCGACTCGAATTTGATCGAGCCACGCATTCGGCTGGGCGACCTGTTCCTCGCCAAGTACAACGCTCCTGACGCCAAGACCAGCTACACCGAGGCGCTGCACCTTTCGCCGGGCAACGCGCGCGCGCTGCTTGGCATGGCGCGGGTGCTCGCGTTTCAGGGCAGCCCCGAAGCCACCGCGGGCGTTCGCGTGAGCCTCGCGGCCAATCCTTCGCTCGCTGCCGGTCTCGCGCTGCTGGCGCAGCTGCACCTGGACGCCGAGCAGTATGACTCCGCGGCGGCTTCCGCGGGGCGCGCGCTGGCGGCGGACTCGTCCGCCATGGATGCCTGGGCGATGCTCGGGGCCACCGCCTGGCTGCGGGACGATTCCACCGGCTTCGCGCATGCGCGGGCCGGCGCGGGCCGAGTGGACCCTCGTCCGGCCGATTTCTACAGCGCGATCGCCGAAGCGGTGGCGCGGCACCGACGTTATGCCGATGCGGAACGCTTCGGCCGGGAGGCGGTGGTGCTCGACTCGACTTCTTCCCGGGCGCTGGGCGTGCTCGCCATCAACGAGCTGCGGACCGGCGGCGTCGACCAGGGACGCGCACACCTGACCCGCGCCTTCTCCATCGATCCGTTCCACGTCTGGTACAAGAACACTCTCGACCTGCTCGACCAAATGAAGACCTTTCGTACCGTCGCCACGAAGCGCTTCCGGATTGTGGCGCCCGCCGCGGAGGCCGATCTGCTGGCGATGTATCTGGGGCCGCTGCTCGAGGAGGCCTACGATTCCCTGGCGGCGCGGTACGAGTACCGGCCCCCCACGCCGATCCGGATCGAGCTGTTCCGCCGGCACGCGGACTTCTCGGTGCGAACCGTCGGGCTCACCGGGTTAGGCGCGCTCGGGGTGAGCTTCGGCACCGTGCTGGTGATGGACGCACCCTCGGCACGGACCGCGGGAGAGTTCAACTGGGGCAGCACCGCCTGGCACGAGCTCACCCATACCTTTACGCTCGGCCGCTCGGGACACCGGGTGCCACGCTGGTTCTCCGAAGGCCTCTCGGTCCTGGAAGAGCGGCGGGCAAGGCCGGCCTGGGGAGCCGGGCCGGCGCCGGAGTTTCTGGCCGCGTTCAAGGCGGGTCGGCTGCTTCCGGTCGGGCGCCTCAACGACGGATTCGTGCGTCCATCCTATCCGGCGGAGCTGGGGTTCTCCTACTATCAGGCCTCGCTGCTCTGCGAAATGATCGAGGCCAGGTGGCACCGGGCAGCACTGCTGGCCATCCTCGACCGCTACAAGGCCGGACTGGATACTCGAGCAGTGCTGGCCGGCGTGCTCTCGCTCACGCCGGAGGCGCTGGACCAACAGTTCCAGGCCTGGCTCCGGGCGCGGTTTGCCGGCCCGCTGTCGCACATCGCCCAGTGGGATGGGAATGGGCCGGCCACCGGTGAGTTCGAGACCACGCTCACGGCGGCGCACGCGCTCGCGGAGCAGAAGCGCGGCCCCGAGGCGCGCGCGGCGTATGAGCGGGCCGAGGCGATGTTCCCCATGTATGCCGGGCCCGATGCGCCGCCGCTCGGCCTGGCCCGGCTCGCGCTGGAGCGCGGGGATAAACCCGCCGCGGTGGCGGCGCTGGCCCGGCTGACCGCCATCGACGAATCGGCTCTCGATGCCAATCGCCGCGAGGCGGCGCTCCGGGAGGAACTGGGCGATCCCGCCGGCGCGGCGAGGGCCTTGGAACGCACCCTGTGGATTTTTCCCTATGACGCCGTGGCGCATGCGCGGCTGGCCGAGCTCGCGGAGCGGCTGGCCGATCCCGCGCGCGCCTTGCGTGAACGCCGGGCGATCGTCGCGCTGGCGCCGTCCGATATGCTGGAAGCCCGCTATCAGCTGGCCCGGGCGCTGATCGGCGTGGGCGATTCCGCCGCGGCCCGTCATGAAGTGCTCCAGGTGCTGGAAGGCGCGCCGGGGTTCGAGAAGGCCCAGGCGCTCTTACTCGAGTTGCGGAAGACACCAGAAGCGAGGCTGCAATGAGGCGATACGTGCTGGCGGCCGCGGTGCTGATCCTGGCCGCCATTCCGCTGCTGCTCCGCGTCCAGCGCGGGTGCAACGGCTGCGACGCGCTGGAGGCGCCGCCCAATCCGAAGTACGACGGGAGATTCACCTATGCGCGCATCAAGTTCACCATGCTGGGTGGAGAATTTGGCGGCCGGTTCCGCGACGTGAAGTGGGGTCACGACTATCCCCAGGCCGATCATCACTTTCCCAAGATCATCGAGGAGCTGACCACGGTCCGTACCCGGACCGCGGAAAGCGTGATCATGGCGTTTGATGATCCGGGGCTCTTCAGGTTTCCCTTTGCCTACATGTGCGAGCCGGGCTACTGGCTTCCCAGCGACAAGGAAGCCGCCGGCATGCGGGACTATCTGCTCAAGGGCGGTTTTCTCATCATCGACGACTTCGTAGGGCCGCACTGGAACAACTTCGAGACCCAGATGCGGAAGGTGCTGCCGGGGGCGCGCATGATTCCCCTGACCGCGGACCTGCCCATCTTCGACTCTTTTTACCGGATCGCCTCGCTGGACTACGATCATCCGTACTACCAGGGTCTCAAGGCGCAATTCTACGGAATCTTCGAGGACAACGATCCTCGAAAGCGGATGATGGCGATCGTCAACTACGACTACGATGTAAGCGAGTACTGGGAATTCTCCGACGAGGGCCTCTTCCCGATCGACCTGACCAACGAGGCCTACAAGCTCGGCGTCAACTACCTGGTCTACGCCTTTTCCCACTGATCGAAAGGACCGACGCGTGACGCTCGACCAACTCGATGACGCGGCGCTGGCCGGGCAGCTTTCTGCCGCGCGCTCGCGGGTGCAGGCGGAGCTCAGGAAATCCATCGTGGGGCAGGATACGGTGATCGAGCAGGCCCTCATCGCGCTGCTGGCCGGCGGGAATTGCCTGATCGTGGGCGTTCCCGGCCTGGCCAAGACGCTGCTGGTGCACTCACTGGCCCGCGCCCTCGACCTCCGATTTTCCCGGATCCAGTTCACGCCCGACCTGATGCCGTCGGACGTGACCGGCACCGATGTGATCCAGGACGACCCCGCTACCGGCCAACGGAAGCTCGTGTTCATGCGGGGGCCGGTCTTCGCCAATGTCGTGCTGGCCGACGAAATCAACCGCACGCCCCCCAAGACCCAGGCCGCGCTGCTCGAGGCGATGCAGGAGCATCGGGTCACCGTCATGGGGAAGACCTACGAGCTGGAGCCGCCGTTCTTTGTCTTCGCGACCCAGAACCCGATCGAGCTCGAGGGCACCTACCCGCTGCCCGAGGCGCAGCTGGACCGCTTTCTCTTCGAAGTGGTGATGAGCTATTCGTCGGAGCCGGATGAGATCGCGATCGTGCGGTCCACTACCACCGCGCCGCCCGAGGCAATCAACCCGGTGCTTTCCCGCGAGGAGATTCTCGCCTTTCAGCGGCTGGTGCGCCGGGTGCCGGTGGCCGATCCGATCGTGGAATACGCCGTCAAGCTGGTGCGGCTCTCCCGGCCGGTGGAGCCGGGCGCCCCGGATTTCGTCAAGCAGTTCCTCTCGTACGGGGCCAGCGTACGGGCGGCCCAGGCGCTGGTGCTGGGATCGAAGGCCCGGGCGCTCCTGCAGGGACGCGCCCATGTCGGCTTCGAGGATATCCGGGCCCTCGCCCCGGCGGTGCTGCGTCACCGTCTCCTGCTCAACTTCCAGGCGCAATCGGAGCGGGTTACCACAGATCAGCTGACCGAGCGGCTCCTGTCCGTCGTCCCCGTGCCGCGCTCGGGGCTGTAGTCCATGACCGCGCCGGCCGGCTTCCTGGACCCCGCGCTCCTGGCGCGCATCGGGGATCTGTCGCTGCTGGCACGGGGGGTGGTGGACGGCTTCATGCACGGATTGCACCGCTCCCGCCGGGTCGGGCTCTCGCTCGATTTTGCCGAGCATCGCTCCTACCAGCCCGGCGACGACATCCGGCGGATCGACTGGCGGGTTTACGGGCGCACCGATCGGTACTACGTCAAGGAATACGAAGCCGATACCAACGCCGCGGTGACCTTCGCGCTCGACGCGTCGGGCTCGATGGACTACGGCTCCGGGGCGCTGACCAAATTCGATTACGGCCGGTTTCTGGTGGCGTCGCTCGCCTGGCTGTCACAGCACCAGGGAGACCGGGTCGGGCTGGTGACTTTCTCCGGTGACCTGCTGGAGGTGGTGCCCCCGTCCACCCGTCACCTTCGCCTCATTCTCCACACCCTTGGGCGGGCCCGGGCCGGCGGCGCGGGGAAGCTGACCCCGGTGCTGGAACGCGCCGCCCGGCTCTCGACGCGCGCCGGGATCGCGGTCGTCGTATCCGACTGCTACGAAGATCCGTCACAGGTGCAGCGCGGGATCGGCGCGCTGCGGGCCCGCGGTCACGACGTCATTCTCTTTCATATTCTCGACCCGGCCGAGCGCGATTTGCCCGGCGAGGGCGCCGCCACCTTCGAGGATGCCGAGACCGGGGAGCGCCTGCCCCTCCGGCCCGAGGCCCTGCGCGAACGCTACCTCGCCGAGATGACCTCCCATCGCGCCGATTTGGCGCGGCGGCTCGGCGCCGACGGGGCGGACTACGTGCCGCTCACCACCGACCAGCCTCTCGATCATGCCCTCTTTGCCTACCTCGAGCGCCGCCTCCTGGCGAGCCGGGTGCGCTGAATGGGCGGACTCTCGTTCCTGGTGCCGGCGTTTTTGGCGGGACTCGCTGCGCTGGCGCTGCCGCTGCTCTTTCACCTGCGTCACCGGGAGCGCGACAAGCCCCGAAAATTTCCCTCGCTGATGTTCCTGCGACGAATCCCGATCCGCACGGCGCAGCGACGCAGGATCACCGATTGGCTGCTGCTCCTGCTGCGAGCCGGTGTGGTTGCGTTGCTCGTCGCGGCATTCGCGCGGCCTTTCGTTGGACGCCCCGCGACCGCTCCCACTTCGGTGCCCAGTCGCACCGTCATTCTCCTGCTCGATCGCTCGCTCAGCATGGGCCACGCCGCGGTGTGGCCCGCGGCGCTGGACTCGGCCCGCCGGGTCGTTGCATCTCTCGGAGCGAGCGACCGGATCGCGGTGGTCCTCGTCGACGAGG
>JBEPVJ010000064.1:0-8137 GCA_041691095.1 Gemmatimonadales bacterium | reverse complement strand
CTCATGAGCGACGAGTTCCTCGCCGGCCGCAGCGGAGCGGCGCAGCGGGTGGCCACGGTGCCGGTCGCCATCCTCCGGAAAAAGCGCCGATTCCGCTGGGCCGCCGTGGCCGCCGGCGCGCTGCTCCTGCTCGGAGGGGCAGCGCTGGTGCTCCGGGGAGGGGGGAGCCACACCCCGCAGCCGGCGGCCGCGGCCAAGGCGCCCCCGTCGATGGCGCTGCTGCCCTTCGTCGACGAGAGCGTCGATTCGAGTGGAGGGTATCTCGCCGACGGACTAACCCGCTCGCTCACGACCCGGCTCTCGCGCTGGCGCCTGCTGCGCCTGGCCCCCCGATCCGGCGCCGATCGGTTTCGCATCCCCCAGGCGACCCCAGCCGACATCGGCAAGGAGCTCGGTGTCGGGATCCTGATGTCAGGGAAGATCAAGCGCACCGGTGAACGGGTCGAAGTGACCATGGCGCTGGTCGACGTCGCAACCGGGAAGGAGCTGGGCACCCGCCGGGTCGAAGGCGCCGTGCTCGATCTGCAGCAGATCGAAGACTCCCTCGCCACGGACGCGGCGGCCTCACTCGGCGCCCAATTCGGATTCACGCCGAAGGTCGACGTGCCGGTGGCCAACGGGTTCCACAACGCGGCGGCGTACGACCAGTACCTCCGGGGACGGTTTGCAGCCCGGAGCCTGAGCACCGCGGGGCTGCAGGAGGCGCTGCAGCACTTTCACGAATCGATCCGGCTCGACTCCCTGGCCCTTCCGGTCTACGTGAGCCTCGCCGATCTCTACTCCGCGATGCCGCTCTACTCGACGATGACGGCGGATGTGGCGCTGGCACGCGCCCTCGCCTTTGCCGAGCGGGCGGTGGCACTCGATTCATCGGCGTCGATGGCGCGGGTCGCGCGGGGCAACGTGCTCGAAGCGCTCTGGCAGCGGGATGCCGCCGCCGCCGACCTCCGGAAGGCCGCGATGCTGGACTCCGCCAGCGCGCCGGCCCGGGAGGGGTATGGCAAGCACCTCCTTCTCACCGGCGACGTGGAGGGCGCGAGCCGGGAGCTCAGCGCCGCCGCGGTGCTGGAGCCGTGGTCGGCCGATATCGCGGGGTTCGAAGGGATCTCCCTGGTGCTGCTGGGGCAGACCGAGAAGGGAATTCAAGCCGCACGGCGGGCGGTGGATCTGGACCCGGGAATTCCGGGACCGCGCCTTCTGCTCGGCGCGGCGTATCTATACGCCTCGCGGCCATTCGACGCGGTGTTCACCCTGGCCGGAGCGGTGGAGCTCGATCCCACCAATCCCCAGGTGCTGGGCATGCTGGGATACGCATACGCCGTGATGGGCCAGCAGGCCAAGGCGCGCGGCATGCTGACCCGTTTGACCAAGGGGGCCCAGCGCAACGGCGCCCTCGCCGCGACCGCGCGAATTCACATCGGGCTGGGCCAGCCCGACGACGCGCTGGCCCTGCTGGAGCGCGCGGTCCAGGCGCACGATCCGTTGTTTGCCGGAGAATCCCTCTATACCCCGATCTTCGAGCCGCTCAAGCTGCATCCCCGCTTCGAGCGGCTGCTGCGGCGCGCCGGCCTGGCTCCCCGCACCGACAGGCCTGCGTCGCACTAACCCGCGTCACCTGCCGCAGACTAGAATCCGATGAACGGGAAGTGGATCCCGGCGGTGAACCGGATATCGTTCTGCTTCTTCTCCGACACCTTCGTGTTGAGCTGATCGAAGGCCGCGGTGTAGAGGTAGTCCTCGACGCCGAAGTTGACCGCGACGATGCGGCCCAGACGGATGCCTGCCAGTGCGCCGACCACACCGCCGACATCGGTGCCGCCCTTGAGCCCCGCCTGTTCGGCGGCCCCACCCGCCTTGAGCTTGTGCCGCACCGCGCCGGCGCCGCCATTGACGCCGAACCAGAACGGGCTGGTCCGGGGAATCAGGTAGAAGGTCACCTTCCCGCTGCCGGTCAGGGTCGTCACATCCTGGTTGAAGGCCGTGGTGCTGGTACCGGTACCGCTTCCGGAAGAGACGTCCAGCGACCCGGGCGAATACCCCACGTCCGCCTCGATCGCCACGCGCTTGCCCAGGCCGATGCCCAGCCGGCCGCCGACCACGAAGCCGATCGACACCTTGGTTACCTGCGGCGTGGAGCTGCTGCCGGTGGTGTAGCTCAACAGGTCCGCGGTCGGAACCAGGACGCCGAGATAGGGCGTCAGCGAGAGCCCCTGCTTGCTGCCCGGTACACCGGTCTGGGAGAAGGCAGAGCCCGCCACCGAGACCGCGGCGAGTGCGAGAAGGGTGCTGCGAACGGCCATGCGCATGGTTGCTCTCCTCAGGGTGAACGAGGTCCGAATTTGATCTCGAGAGGAAACTACCCGAACACCATCAGCCGGGCTTCAGATTCGAATCAGCCCGGTATCATAGCCACCAAATCACTGTCCCTGCCTACCTTATCTATCTGCATGAGAGTATAAATTATGGCGCTTTCATTTTGGCATGGATTCAACCGGACCGATGATCGAGTGGAATGACTACCCTCTGGCCGGGACTGGACTTGCCGGACAGGCCGCCATCAAGATCTATCCCGACATCCTGAGCCCACAGCTCCGGAACTATCGTGATCTTCTGGTCGGGTTGCCCCGGGGGTACGGCGAGGGAACCGGCCGTCACCCGGTAGTCTATTTACAGGACGGACAGAACCTTTTCGATCCGATGACCAGTTTTGCCGGCGACTGGGGTCTGGCCCAAATGCTGAATGGCCTGGCGCCGGAACTGCCCCAGCCCATCCTCGTTGGCATCCCCAACATGGGGCGGAAGCGTCGCTATGAGTACAGTCCGTTTCGCGATATCATACACGGCGGAGGCGGGGGAGATCGTTACCTCGCCTTTCTCGTGGAAACGGTCAAGCCGCTGGTGGACGCGTCGTTCCGGACCCGTCCCGGGCGTCCCCACACTGTCATAGCCGGCTCGTCGCTGGGGGGGCTGATCAGCCTGTACGGGCTTTATCGCTACGCCGATGTCTTTGGTGCGGCGAGCGTGCAGAGCCCGGCACTCTGGTTTGCGGACGGGGCCGTGCTCCGATTCGTCGAAGAGATGTCGGGGATGGCGGTCGGCAGGATCCACCTGGACGTGGGAACCGACGAGGGAGATGAGGCCCTGCTGGACGTCCGGGCGCTCGAGGCCGTCCTGGTGGCATCGGGGCACCGGCGGGGGGTCGACCTCTCCTATATAGAGGAGCAGGGTGCCGATCACGAAGAGTCGGCATGGGGCCGGCGGTTCCGAATTGCGATGCCATTTCTACTGGGCCCAGGGGAGCTGGAACACGAATGAAGCAGGAGCACTACAGCTGGGTCAGCCCGGCCCTCGGCCGGGAGATGGATATCGAGGTCTTCGGCCATGCCGGAGCCAGGATGCTGGTCTTCCCCACCACGCTGGGCAGCTGTTACGAGTGGCGCGACCGGCACATGCACGAGGTCCTTGCCGATCATCTGGACAATGGCTGGCTCCAGATGTTCTGTCTCGATCACGTGCACGACGAAAGCTGGTACAACAAGCAGCTTCATCCGGGCGCCCGTGCCTGGCGCCACCTGCAATACGATCAGTATCTCTATTCCGAAGTGCTGCCCTTCACCGAAGGGTTGAATCCCGAGCCGTTCGTCATTGCCACGGGCGCCAGTTTCGGCGCGTACCACGCCGCCTGCTTCGGCTTCCGGCATCCCGAGCGGGTTAACCGCGTCCTCGGGCTTTCGGGAATGTACGACGTGAAGTCGATGACCGAGGGCTACTCCGATTTGAACGTTTACGGCTGCAATCCGTTCGACTTCATGCAGCATGAGCGGGATCCGGCACGGCTGGCCGCCTTCCGGAGGCAGGACATCATCCTCGCCATCGGCAAGGAAGATCCCTCCTACCGGAACAACCTGGAATTTTCCGGAATTCTGTGGGATCGACAGATCGGCAACGCGCTGCGCGAGTGGGACGGCTGGGCCCACGACTGGCCCTACTGGGAGACGATGATCCGGATGTACGTCGGGGGACATGATTAGGCAAGGAGCTCACCGCATGGCAAAGATCGGCCTCATCGTCGGACGCGAATGGTCCTTTCCTCCCGCTTTCATCGAGGAGGTGAATCGACGCAACGAGGGCGTCACCGCCGAATTCGTCAAGCTCGGCGCACCCCGCATGGACGACACCCCGGAATACCGGGTCATCATCGACCGGATCTCCCACGAGGTGCCGTTCTACCGGACCGTGCTCAAGCACATGGTGCTGCGCGGCGTGACGGTCATCAACAATCCCTTCATGTGGAGCGCCGACGACAAGTTCTTCGGCGCCACGCTCGCCAATTCTCTGGGACTGGCGCACCCCAAGACCGTCGTCGTGCCCAACAAGGAATACATCCCGGGCATCGTCCACACCGAGTCGCTGCGCAACCTGGTCTATCCGCTCGACTGGGACGCGATCCTGGACTACATCGGGCTGCCCTGCATCCTGAAGGACGCGCATGGCGGGGGCTGGAAGGAAGTGTACGTCTGCAAGACGAAGGAAGAGCTGCTCCACAACTACGATCACTCCGGCCTGCTTACGATGATCGTGCAGGAATTCATCGAGTGGGATGAATTCGTCCGCTGCATCTGTCTCGGACAGGATGTGATTCGTCCGATCAAGTACGATCCCAGGGCGCGAAAGTATCACCCCGAGCTGGATTTCCTTCCCCCACGGCTGATGCAGAGGGTGGTGGAGGATTCGCAGACGCTGGTCCGCGCGCTGGGGTACGACATGAATTCGATCGAGTGGGCGGTCAAGGATGGAGTGCCCTACGCCATCGATTTCATGAACCCCGCCCCAGACATGGACATCCATTCGCTGACACCGATTCACTTCGAATGGGTGGTGAGCCAGATGGCCGACATGGCGATCCGTCTGGCCAAGGAGCCGCCGGCTACGCCGCGGCCGTCGTGGGAAGGCTTCCTGGGCGGCCGTCGCCGGGCCGGCCTGTCCGGACCCAAGGGCGCTTGACCGCTCGATGAGCGAGCCGACTCACCTGCAGGATGCCATCTCCGCGTGGCACGATGGCCTGACGCCCGGGCTCGCCGCGGAATCGTCGGGCTGGCTCACCGAGCAGCTGCGGGTACGGGGGCTCTTCTTCGGCGACCGGCCACTCTGCACGGTGCTGCGCCCCCGATTCCTCACGATCGAGCAGTACGATCTGCTGCGCGCCCGCATCACGATCCTGCTGAGGGCATTCGACAAGGCACTGGCGGCAGCGCTGGCCCAGCCGGCGTTGCTCAACCAGTTCGGGCTGGCGGACTGGGAGCGCACCCTCGCGCTCGAGGATCCGCGAATCCCCGCCTCTCCGGTTTCGCGGCTCGACGCCTTCTTCGATCCCGATGACGGCCGGCTCCGCTTCACCGAATACAACGCCGAAACACCGGCCGGCTCCGCCTACAACGACGCGCTGACCGAGCTCTTCCTGGGAATACCCGCGGCCCGCCCGTTCCTCTCACGCTATGCGCTGCGCCCGCTCCCTGCGGCACCCCATGTCCTGCACGCCCTGCTCTCCGCGTACGCCCGGTGGTCGGGTCGCCGCGAGCTGCCGGTCATCGGCATCCTCGACTGGAAGGAAGTACCCACCTACAGCGAATTTGTGCTGTACCAGCACTATTTCGAATCGATGGGCCTTCGGTGCGTCATTGCGGATGTTCGCGACTGCGAGCTGATCAACGGCAAGCTGGTGGCGGCGGGCACCCCAATCGACCTGATCTACAAGCGGGTCCTGATCCACGAGCTGATCGCCGAGGGCGGGCTGGATCATCCCATCGTGAAAGCAGTCCGCACCGGCGCGGTATGCATGGTCAATCCCTTCCGCTGCAAAGTCCTCCACAAGAAGGCGTCGCTCGCGGTCCTCTCGGACGAGCGCAACGCCGCGCTCTTCGATCCAGCCGAGCTGCGTATTATCGCGGAGCACATCCCCTGGACCCGCGTGGTCGAAGAGCGAAAGACCGTATTCCACGGACAGACAGTGGATCTGCTCCCCTGGATGGAGGCGAACCGGGAGCGCCTGGTGCTCAAGCCCAACGACGACTACGGGGGCGCCGGGATCGTGTTAGGATGGGAGGTAGACGGGACGGCCTGGACCGCCGCCGTGGCCAAGGCGGTGGGCGAGCCGTTCGTCGTGCAGGAGCGAATCGGCCTGCCATCGGAGATTTTTCCCAGCTACACCGACGACCGGCTCCACTTTGCCGGGCGGATCGTGGACACCGCCCCGTTCATCTTCGGCGGCAGCTATGCCGACGGCTGTTTGACGCGAGTCTCGACGGCGACACTGGTCAATGTGACTGCGGGTGGTGGCAGTACCGTCCCCACGTTTGTGGTCGAAAAGCGGTAGCCCCGGTCATCGTGACGCTACGATGACAATAACGAGGATGTGAATGAAGCCACCGAGCTTGACCATCGGCATCGAAGAGGAATACCAGATCATCGACCCCGTCACGCGGGAGCTCCGGAGCTACATCACGGAGATCCTCAAGGAGGAGTCGATGGTCATGGGCGAGATTAAACCGGAGCTGCACCAGTCCATGGTCGAGGTTGGGACCAAAGTCTGCCGGACTCCCGCCGAGGTCCGCTCCGAGCTCGTTCGGCTGCGCCGGCTCGTGATGGAGCTGGCCGCCAAGAAGGGCCTCAAGGTGGCGGCCGCAGGCAGCCACCCGTTCTCCTCCTGGATGGACCAGGAGATCACGCCGCTGGAACGCTACATGGGAGTGCGGGAGGATCTGCAGGACCTGGCCCAGGCCCTCCTGATCTTCGGTACCCATGTGCATATCGGCATCGAAGACCGCGAATTTCTCATCGACGCGATGAACGTGGCGCGCTATTTCTTGCCCCACGTCTTGGCGCTCTCGACCAGCTCGCCGTTCTGGATGGGGCGGCGCACCGGTCTCAAATCGTATCGCAGCGTCGTGTTCCGCTCCTTTCCCCGCACCGGCATCCCCCGCTCGCTCGGCACCTGGAGTGAGTTCGAGGATGTCGTCAATGTGCTGGTGGACACCAACTCGATCCCCAACGCCTCGAAGATCTGGTGGGACCTGCGCCCGAGCTGGAGCTACCCCACGCTGGAGTTCCGGATCTGCGACGTCTGCACCCGGGTGGACGAAGCGGTCTGCATCGGCGCCATCTTCCAGGCCATCATCATGAAGCTCTGGAAGCTCCGCTACGACAATCTCTCCTTCCGGCTCTATCCCGTGGCGTTCATCGAGGAGAACAAGTGGCGCGCGCTGCGCTACGGTCTGGACGGAAAGCTGATAGACTTCGGGAAAGGCCGCGAGAAGCCGGCCCGCGAGCTGATTCGCGAGATGCTGGAGTGGTTCCTCGATGACGTGCTCGACGAGCTGGGCAGCCGGAAGGAAGTGGAGTACGCTTTCAAAATTCTGGCGGAGGGCACCAGCGCCGACCGCCAGCTCGCCACGTTCGACAGGACAGGAGATCTGAAAGACGTCGTAGATCAGCTGATCCGGGAAACCGAAGAAGGAGTCATGACGTGAGCCGCCCGCTCATCGGGATTCCGGCCCAGACGCTCCAGGCCATCGATGACATTCCGGCCGGGCTGCCGCACTCCTGGGTGATGAACACGCGCTATTTCGCAGCGGCGGCCGAAGCCGGTGCCGCGCCGGTCATGATTCCGCTGTTCGTCGAAGACCACGATATCCTTCGGGAAATCTACGATCGGCTCGATGGTGTGCTGCTTGCCGGTGGGGTGGACATGCATCCCGTAACGTACGGCGAGCACCCCCATCCCAGGCTGGGTCGCACCGATCAAGCCCGGGACGTAGTCGAGCTGGCGCTGGCACAGTGGGCCGTCGCCGATCAGAAGCCTATTCTGGGTCTCTGCCGTGGCGCCCAGGTGCTGAACGTCGCCCTCGGCGGCTCCCTCTGGCAGGACATCGAGGCCCAGGTGCCCACCGCCATCAAACACGACTGTTTTCCCAACGAAGGCTACGCCCGCGATTACCTGGCCCATGACGTGGCCATCGCCCCAGGATCCCGGCTCGACGCCGCCTTCGAAGTAGCCTCTGTCCCGGTCAACAGCATGCATCACCAGGCGGTGAAGACCCTCGCGCCGTCGCTCCACGCCTCCGCTCACTCGCCCGACGGG
>JBEPVJ010000063.1:0-8156 GCA_041691095.1 Gemmatimonadales bacterium | reverse complement strand
CGTCTGCACTGGCGCTGCAGCTGGCCTCCGAGAACATGCGGCGCGAAGCCTCGGGCCAGGAAACCTTCGCGCGTACCGGCCTCGAGGCCACGGCCGAGCTCGGACGGCTCGTGGAATCGGCGGCTGTGGCTGGATCCCGGGCGTCGACGGTCAGCGAAGGCGCCGCGGGCGCCGCCGCCAAGCACCGCGCCGAGATCGAAGAAGCGGTGGACCGGCTGGTCCATGTCCAGTCGTTCGTTGCGGCCAGTTCCCGCTCGGTGGCCGCCCTGGGTGCCACCACCGTCAGAATCCGGAACTTCCTGGCCTCAATTCAGGAGATCGCCGAGCTGACGAACGTGATCGCCCTCAACGCATCGATCGAGGCGCACCGGGCCGGCGCGTCGGGTCGCGGTTTTGCCGTTGTGGCCGAGGAAATCCGGCAGCTCGCGATGCAGAGCGCGGAAGCCGGCGCCGACGCCACCCGTCTCACCAGCGACATCTCGCGCGAAGTCACCGGGATGGCCACCCAGATGGAGCGCGGCGAGCGGCTGGTCGCCGACGTGGGTGAACTCTCCGCCGACACCGCGCGAGCCCTTGATGCAATCGTCCGGGCGACCCAGGAGGCGGGCGAGCATTCCCGCGCCATCGCCGATTCTCAGGCGGCCCACGAGGCCGCCGGGCGAAGACTCTCGTCGCAGATTCAGCAGCTCGCCGAAGGCGCCCAGCGCGCGCGCGGGCAGACCGAAACGCTGGCCCGCGAGGCCGGGGAGGCGACCCGCGGGCAGGCCGAGCTCGAGACCGCCATTGCCGAGCTGCAGCGGGTCGCGGGAGAGCTCCAGGGAATCGCCCGTCACTTCGTCGTCTGACGTGCCGACCGTGCGCGCGTACCTCGCGCTCGGCAGCAACCTGGGCGACCGGCAGGCATATCTCGATTTCGCGCGCCAGCAGCTTGCGGGTGTTGCGGGGGTGCTGGTCCGAGGCGCGTCGACCGTCGAGGATACCGCTCCGCTCGGCGCAATCGCGCAGCCGCCGTATCTCAACCAGATGCTCGCGCTGGATACCAGCTTGTCGCCCCGGCAGCTGCTCGAGGCCTGCCATCGGATCGAGGCTGCGGCCGGACGGCAACGCCGCGCCCGGTGGGAGTCGCGAACTCTCGACCTGGACATTGTTTCGTACGGCGGGCACTCCCTGGACGAGCCCGGTCTCACCTTGCCGCATCCCGGTTTGCCGCTCCGGGACTTCTGGCGGCGCGGGCTGGCCGAGCTCGCGCAGTCCGGCCTCTAGGCCTCGTCTATATTGGCAGGAGCCAATGACCGAATTGTCTTCGCAGTCGCAATTTCCTTCGGAGCTGCGTCCCACGCTTCCCGCATGGGCGCAAGTCTCGCCCGAGCGCGTGCAGCACATCCAGCGGGTGGCCGAGCTGGTAGCGAGCTGGGGTGACCGGATGGGAACGCCGGATTCCGAGCTCTATCGCTGGTTCAAGGCCGTGTGGCTGCACGATGCCCTTCGAGACGCCAGCGAGGCTGAAATGACTCGGTGGGCCCCTTCGGTGTCGGGACCGGTCGAGCTGCGGCACGGGCCGGCCGCCGCCGCACGCGCCAAGGGTGAAGGGGAGACCGATCGGGGCGTCCTCGATGCGGTTCGATTCCACTCGGTCGGTCTCGCGGAGTGGGACATGGTAGGACGAGTGCTTTACTGCGCCGACTTCCTGGAGCCCGGCCGCTCCTTCGATCGTGAAGAACGTGCCCGCCTGGCGCATCAGTTTCCCGACGAGCCGCAGACCGTGGTTCTCGACGTGGCCAGACGCCGGATGCTATACGCCGTTCGCACCGGCTGGGCGCTGCCGCAGCCGACTGTCAGATTTTGGAATTCGCTCACAGTTCCCGCGTCGTTGCGCTAACCGCGCTGATCATCGCCGGGCTCGGCGTGGGCGCCTGGGTGCTTTTTCGCGGCGATGCCGGGAAGGCCCGCGCCGAAAGCGTGCCGCTGCTGGGCGGGGATCATATCGTCGTGGAAGTGCTGAATGGCTCGGGCCGGCACGGCCTGGCTCGAGTGGCGACCCGCGCGCTGCGGCTGGCGGGATTCGACGTGGTGTACTTCGGGACGGTGTCCGACTCGGTCGGCCTCACGCAGGTGCTGGCCCGCCGGGGAGATTCGCTCGCGGCGGTAAAAGTAGCCCGGGTCCTGGGCGGCGGGCAGGCCCGGGTTAGGCAGGACACCTTGCTGCGCGTCGATGTGACAGTATTGCTCGGACGGGACTATCGAGCGCCCCCGGGTCTCCACCCCTGATCAGACTCCCAGCTCCTCGGCGAGCGCCAGGATGTCTTCACGCAGGATCCGCCGCTCCACCTGAAGGTGGAGAAAGCTGCGCCGGCCCAGGGTCCAGAGCCCAAGGGCCCGCAGCGCGCCCAGCGCGCGGTCGGCCAGCTCCGCCATGCGCAGTGCGACGTAGCCGCTGAGCGGAGTGAGAATGAGTGCAATGATTCCCGCCACCGGGCCCCACCACTTCCAGCAGAGCCCGGCCACAACAATCCAGGTCAGCGGGAACACGATGAACGCTGACGCCGCCTTGGCGGTGGCCAGGATATCCACTGACTTCCCGACGGCACGCTGGGAGAGCAGCCCCACCAGGCGATAGGGCAGATAGTGGAGCACGATACCCGGAAGGCCGAGTGGCAGCAGCAACGCGAACCGAAGCAGGAAGAGGCCGATCCGCCACAAGGCTCCGCTCGCCTTCATTTGGCCTACCGGCACATCCCAGGGATCGATCCCCGCACCTCTGAGCCGGTCTTCATACCGGAGCACGCGTCGTCGTATGGATTCCAGCCGGTCGGTATCCCGCGCCTTGAGCGCGTCGTAGCCGCGGAGCACTCGGCGACGGAAGGCGAACTCCTCGGCCAGCTCCGGACGAGGCGCGTCGTCGCTGGTGCGCCGTTGGCTGGCCAGAATCCGCTCGGTGCGGGCCACGAAGTCGTGGGCTTCGAAGGCGTCCGCCTGCAGTGTTACCTCACCCAGCGCTGCGCCGATCCGGTCGGTCAGCGCGCGGACCGCTTCGGCGGGGGGCTCACCCGCGGCATCGAGTGCCTCGGGGAGAACATCGAACGGCTCACCGAAGAAGACCAGCGCCGCGCTGCGGAACGTCTGCTTGTCGGTGTAGAAGAGCCCGACCGGCTGGATGCGCAGAGGCGGATTCGAGGTAACACCCAGCGCGATCCGGGCCGCCCCGGTCTTCATCGGCTTCATCCGGGGATCGCTATGGCTGGTCCCCTCGGGAAAGAGCGCTACCGCCCCGCCGCCGGACAGGTGGGACCGGACCCGCGCGAACATCTCCCTGTTCTTGGTGAGGTCGGCTCCGGGATCCTGTTTGCGCTCTACCGGGATCGAGCCAGCCGCGCGGACCAGCCAGCCGACTATGGGAATCCTGAAGAGTGGCGCCTTGGCCAGAAACGAGACCGGCCGGGGAGCGAGGCAGAGAATGAAGACCGGGTCTACCAATGAATTGGGATGGTTCAGGACGAACATCACCGCGCCGCCTCCCGGAACCCGCTCGAGTCCCTCGGTCTCCACTTGCCGAAAGAAGACGCGGAGAATGAAGCGAAGCAGGGCCACGACGATCGCGCGGGGCCCCGCCATCAGACGGCGGCCGCCGCGCGTTTCTTTTTCTCCATCTCCACGAAAAGCTGGCCGCAGGCCGCATCGATATCGAGGCCGCGGCTCTTCCTGACCACCGCTTCAACACCCTGGTTGGTCAGGCGGTCGGCGAAGGCGCGGATCCGGTTGCCCGATGAGGGGGTCAGGCCCGGGGCTCCACCGGGGTGAAGCGGCAGCAGGTTCACGTGGGCTCCCAGCTGATGGGCCAGCTTGGCCAGTTTATCAGCATCGGCATCGCTGTCGTTCTTCCCTGCGATCAGCACGTATTCGAAGGTGACGCGCTTGCGAAAGGCCCGCGCCGCTCGGAGCACTTCATCCAGCGGGTATTTCTTCTGGACCGGCATGAGCCGAACTCGCTGGGCCGGTCCCGCCGCATGGAGCGAAATGGCAAGCCGAAACTGCTCCGGCCTCTGCGCCAGCTCCAGCATGGCGGGCACGATACCGACGGTCGAAACGGTGATGTGGCGGGCTCCGATGCCCAGTCCTTCGGGGCTGTTCAGCACGGTGAGCGCCGTGCCCACGGCCGGCCAGTTGAGCAGCGGCTCGCCCATCCCCATGAACACCACGTTAGTCGGCTTTTCCTCGGCGTTTGCGAGAAAGATCTCCCGGACCTGGGCCAGGATTTCCCATGGGGCGAGGTTGCGGCGAAATCCCATGCGTCCCGTGGCACAGAACGTACATCCGAGGGCGCAGCCGGCCTGAGATGAGATGCAGAGCGTGAGCCGCTTTCCTGAGGGGATCAGGACCGATTCGATCGCCTCGCCGTCCGAAAGACGCCAGAGATACTTCCGGGTGCCGTCGGTCGAATTCTGCACCGTCTCGGCCCTGAGACGGCCCAGCGGGAACTCGCGCTCCAGCTCCGCACGCAGATCGGCTGGCAGCTCGCTCGCTTCGGACCAGCAGCCCACCGGCGCCACCCAGAGCCTGCGGACGATCTGGGCGCTGCGATATGCCGGCTGCTTCCGCTGCTGGACCCACGACTGGATCGTGAGGGCGGCGTCTGCGGGCGCGAGATCGAGGAGTGTGGCGGTCATGGCGGAAATCTAGCCGCCGCTAGCCTGAATCGGGGCGGATCCGTGCTCGGATGAGCGAGATATGCGGGGTGAGGGCGCTGTCCAGCTCCCCGGCACGAACCCGCGCACCGTCCGGATCTTCAACCATGCGACGCCAGGGGCGGGCATGCCGGTAGTCGTACTTGCCGAACACCTCGACCGGGGTGCCATAGGCCTCGACCGATCGACCGTCCCGGGCAAGCGTCCATTGCCGGGCAAAGGAGTAGAGCCATTCCGCATCCGCGGACATCAGCCTGACGCAGGCGTGGCTGGCGGGATACCCGGGGAGCTCGTACTCGTGGAACGAGATTCCTCGCTCATTGTCGAAGTTGAAGTACCACTTGAGCAGCCACTCGTCGTTGTCGGTGCTGACGGTCTGCTTCCGTTTCCAATTGGTGAAATACAGCCCGTTGGGGGTCGGTGTCTTGGCCTTGCCGGTGCTGGCCGGCCCCCAATAGACCAGTCGGCCACGCTCGTAGGCGCCGAAGGCCTGGACCCGTTGGGAGACCGCGATCAGCCGAGGGACTGAATCGAGCACCCCCACCAGCGCAGGGAAGGGCGCCAGCTCCATTTCGGTCCCGAGGCGGTTCGGCACCAGCAGCGTGTCGCCGGCCCGCGCATGAGCCAGATCGATCCGGTTGAGCTTGAGTATCGTCGTCAACCACGCGGGGCCGACGGAGTCTTCAAGCGCCTGAAGGTCGCGGGCGCCATCGAGCGGGTACGCCTGAAACGACAGTGGGGCCGGCGGGCGACCGGATGCGGGGGAGTCGCGCGAGACGGCGCTATCCAGCGGTATCCTGGCCGAATCGGGATGGGCCACCGGCGCGGGCGAAGGAGGATGTTTCCGGCACGCGAGAGCAAGTCCGATGAAGGCGCTCGGCCACCGGCGATATCGTGGCACAACACCTCCAGTTTTTCGAGGGAAAACCCGCGTACAAGATACGCGGTCGAGACACAGAAGTTGCTTGATCCCCCTCTCCGCGCCCGTTACGTTTGGCAATGCTCGCCACGACGCTACGCACGCATTCCGGTGGTCTCCTGACCCGCAACGACCTCGGCCACGACGTCCGGGTGGGCGGCTGGGTCCATCGCCGGCGCGATCTGGGCGGCCTGGTCTTCCTCGACCTGCGAGACCGGTACGGGCTGATCCAACTCTCCTTCGATCCGGCCTACACCCCTCGTGACGTCATGGAGCGTGCGGCCGCCTGCGGCGTTGAGACGGTAATTTTGGTCGCGGGGCGCGTGTCGCTGCGTCCCAATGCCTCGCGCGATGCCGATCTTGGCTCCCGGGAGGTCGAGATCCAGGTCACCGCGCTCGATGTCGCAGGGCCCGCTGCCACGCCGGCGATCCCGGTCGGCCGACGCGACAACGAAGCGCTCCCGGCGGAAGAGCTGCGTCTCGAGCACCGGATCCTCGATCTCCGGCGACCCGAGCTCGTGGCCAACCTGGTGCTGCGTCACCGCCTGCTCCAGCGCGCCCGGCGCACCCTGAGCGAGCTCGGCTTTCTGGAGATTGAAACTCCGATTCTCACCAAGCCCACGCCCGAAGGCGCCCGGGACTACCTGGTGCCCTCCCGGGTGCATCCGGGGGAGTTCTATGCCTTGCCGCAATCGCCGCAAATCTATAAGCAGCTCCTGATGGTCGCGGGTTATGATCGCTATTTCCAGATCGCCCGCTGCTTCCGGGACGAGGACCTGCGGGCCGACCGGCAGCCGGAGTTCACCCAGATCGATCTCGAGGCGTCGTTCATCACCCAGGAAGACGTGCTCCAGGTGGTGGAGCAGGTACTGGTCGCCGCATGGGACGAGGCCGGGCACACCATCTCGCGTCCGTTCCCACGAATGATCTGGCGCGAGGCGATGGAACGGTTCGGTATCGATAAGCCTGACCTGCGCTACGGCTACGAGATCCAGGATCTGACATCGCGCATCGCTCCGGATGCGGCGCCGTTCGTGCTCGACGCCGTCGCGAAAGGCGGCCGGGTGCGCGGTATTCTCGTGTCCGGCGCCGGTGCGCTCTCCCGCAAGGACTTCGATGCCTTTGCCGCCGGAGCCAAGGAAGCCGGCGCCGGCGGCCTGATGTGGGCCCGCTACGGAACAGCTTGGGAAGGCCAGGGCGTGAAGGCAATCGGCGCAGGGCTGCTGGCCTCCATGCAGGCCACCGAAGGAGATGTGCTGCTCGCCGCGGCCGGCGCCGATTCGGTGACCTCGCCGGCGCTGCACGCGGTGCGCACCGCCCTCATCAAGCGGCTCGCGCCCGCGCCTTCAGAGACCCACGCCTTCCTCTGGGTCGTAGACTTTCCGCTCTTCGAGCCTGATCCGGTTACCGGTGCGCACGTCTTCGTGCACCACCCGTTCACCTCGCCGCATCCGGCAGACATCGGCTTTCTTGAGAGCGATCCCGGCCGCTGCCGCGCCCTGCACTACGATGCGGTGTACAACGGGGTTGAGTTGGGGAGCGGCTCGATTCGGATCACCGATCCCAAGGTCCAGAGCAAAGTCTTCGGACTCCTGGGCATCGAGCCGGGAGAGATTCGTCGCCGATTCGGCTTCCTGCTCGATGCCCTGGCCTCCGGCGCGCCTCCGCATGGCGGATTTGCCGTCGGATTCGACCGGATGACGATGCTGCTCGCCGGAGCCGCTTCGTTACGTGATGTGATCGCCTTTCCGAAGACGACCGCCGCTCGCGCACTCTTCGAGGGGGCTCCGTCCCCGGTGAACGATGCCGATCTCGCCGTCCTCGGCCTTACGGTGGCGCGATGAAGCCCCCCGCGCCCGAAGAGCTGGTCCAGCGCCTGAGCATCGAAGGGGCGGATCCATTGCTCCTGGCGGGTGTCAACGAGGCCAACATGCTGGAGCTGGAGCGGGCCACCGGGGCGCGGATCTCCCTTCGGGGGGACATGCTCACGGTGGCGGGCGCGCCGGAGCAGGTGGACCGCGCGCTTACCGTGGCGCAGGGGCTGCTCGACATCGCGCGCACCGGGGAGGCCGTCTCGGTCGAAGATGTCTACCGGTTCGCCCAGGATGGGGTGCCGGCGGAGAGCCTGCACGCCGGCGGCGAGGGAAAGATCGTGCTTCCCGGGCTCCGGAGAGCCATCGCCCCCAAGACCCAGGGCCAGCGGGACTACGTGCAGGCCATCTCCACCCACGATATCGTGATCGGGATCGGCCCGGCCGGCACCGGGAAGACGTACCTCGCCGTGGCCAAGGCAGTGGAGGCGATGGCGCGAAAGCGGGTTAAGCGCATCATCCTGGCGCGGCCCGCCGTCGAGGCCGGCGAGTCCCTCGGATTTCTTCCCGGCGATCTCCAGGCCAAGGTCGATCCCTACCTGCGGCCCCTCTACGATGCGCTCGAGGACATGATGCCGGCGGAGCGGGTCCAGAAGGCGCTGGAGCTGCGCTCCATCGAGATCGCGCCCCTGGCCTACATGCGCGGGCGCACCCTCAACGACGCGTTCATCATCCTCGACGAGG
>JBEPVJ010000062.1:0-8178 GCA_041691095.1 Gemmatimonadales bacterium | reverse complement strand
GAATACATCTTGGGGCCCTGGCGGCCCACCACTGGATTCCGGCCCATGGCTAGACCTCCTGCCGCGCGCGGTAGGGAATCAGATCGGGGTCGATCTGGCGCTCCCGGGCCGCCTGGCGGTGCGAGACCAGCGACGTGAGTCCGTCCATCGTGGCGCGCACCATGTTGTGCGGGTTATTCGAGCCGAGGCTCTTGGTCAGGATATCGGTGATGCCGCAACACTCGAGAATGGCGCGCACCGGGCCGCCGGCGATGACGCCGGTACCGGTGGCGGCCGGCTTGAGCAGCACCGCGCCCGCGCCGTGCTTGCCCAGGATCTCGTGCGGAATGGTCGAGCCGGTGCGCGGAATCTCCACCATGCTCCGCTTGGTGGCTTCCACCGCCTTGCGGACCGCTTCGGAGACTTCGTTGGCCTTGCCGGTGGCGAGGCCGACCCGGCCCTTGCCGTCTCCCACCGCCACGAGGGCGTTGAAGGAGAACCGCCGACCACCCTTCACGACCTTGGCGACGCGGTTGATGTCCACGACCTTCTCGACGAATTCACTCTGTGCCTCGTCGCGGCCGCGATCGCGCCTGGGACCGCCCTGGCCGCGTCCGCCGCCACCCTGTCCACCGCGTCCGCCGCCACCCTGCCCGCCGCGTCCGCCGCCACCGCCGCCGCCACGACCACCCCGCTGCCGGCCGCCTTCCGCGGGTGCCGTGGTGGTGGGTTCTGCCGCGCCTTCGGGGGCGGCGGTGTCGGTACCTGCTGCTCGCTCAGCCATGCTAGAACTCCAATCCGCCTTCGCGGGCGCCGTCGGCGACGGCCTGCACGCGACCATGGTACCGGTAACCGCCCCGGTCGAATACCACCTTCGTGAATCCGCCTGCCTTGGCCTTCTCCGCCAGCAGCTTCCCGACGGCCTTGGCCTTGGCCACTTTGCCCTTGCCCTCGAGCGTCAGCCCTTCGGAATCGTCGCTCACGCCCATGATCGTGGCGCCCCGCGCATCGTCCACCAGCTGCGCGTAGACGTGCTTGATCGAGCGGAACACGACCAGACGGGGTCGCTCCACCGTACCCGACACCCGCTTGCGCACCCGGAGGTGGCGGCGATAGCGCCGCTCTTCGCGGGTCTTGGGTGCATGAATGGCTCGCATTTACTTGGCTCCTGTCTTGCCGGCCTTGCGGCGGACGCGCTCGCCCTGGTACCGGATGCCCTTGCCCTTGTACGGCTCGGGCGGCCGGATCTGGCGAATTTCGGCGGCCACCTGCCCCACCAGCTCCTTGTTGGGGCCGCTGATGGTGACCAGCGTGTTATTCGTCACGGCGAAGGTGATTCCCTCCGGCGCCTTGTAGGTCACCGGGTGGGAGTACCCCACCACCACGTTGAGACCGGTTTTGTTGAGCTCCGCCTTGTAACCGACGCCCTGAATTTCCAGGATCTTCTGATAGCCCTTGTCCACACCTTCGACCATGTTGGCGATGAGGGTCCGGGTCAGGCCGTGCAGCGCCTTGTGCCGGGTCTCCTCGCTGGGGCGGGAGACGGTCAGGACTCCCTCCTCCATGGCGATTTTCATTTCCGCGTGGATGATGCGCGAGAGCTCACCCTTGGGCCCCTTGACCTTGACGGTCTGGCCGTCGATCGAAAGGGTGACTCCCTTGGGGATGGGCACGGGGCGCTTGCCGATTCTCGACATCGCGCGCTCCTACCAGATCACGGCGAGGAGCTCGCCGCCGAGGTTGGCGGCACGCGCGTCCCGGTCCGACATCAGCCCCTTGGGCGTGGACAGGATCGCCATGCCGAGGCCGTTGCGGACCCGCGGAATTTCTCGCGATTTGACGTAGTGCCGGAGCCCTGGGCTCGACACTCGCCGGAGCTCGCGAATTACCGGACGCTCGGCGTGGTACTTGAGGTAGAGTCGCAGGACGCCGCGCCCACCGTCTTCGAGGACTTTGAAGTCCGCGATGAAGTGATTGTCGGTCAGTATCCGCGCCAGCTCCGCCTTCAGCTTGGAACGGGGGATGTCGACCCGCCGGTGGCCTGCGGTGCAGGCGTTCCGGATGCGAGTCAGCATATCCGCCACAGGATCAGTCATGCTCATGCTGTCGTCCCTCTCACCAACTGGCCTTGCGCACGCCGGGGATGTGCCCCTTCAGCGCGAGCTCGCGGAAACAGATCCGGCAGAGTCCGAACCTTCTGAGCACCGCGCGGACCCGGCCGCAGCGCTGACACCGGCGGACCCGCCGAGTGGAAAATTTTGGGGTGCGCTTGGCGCGCTCGATCCAACACGTCTTTGCCATAGGTTACGCCACCTTCTCCGTGGGCGTGTCGCCACGCTGGGGGGGCGTCTCGCCCCGAAACGGCCAGCCAAACTCCCGAAGCAGCCCCATCGCGAGGTCGTCCCGGCGCGTGCTGGTGACAAGCGTGATGTCCATCCCGTGGATCTTCTCGACCTTGTCGTAGTCGATCTCGGGGAAGATCAGCTGCTCCTTGATACCGAACGTATAGTTGCCCGAGCCGTCAAAGCTCTTGGTGGGCAGCCCCTTGAAGTCCCGGGTGCGGGGCAGCGCCAGCGAAATGAATCGGTCCAGGAACTCGTACATCCGGGGCCCGCGCAGCGTCACCCGTACACCCACCGGAAGGCCGGCGCGCAGGTTGAAGTTGGCGATGGCCTTCTTGGCCTTGGTGATCACGGCCTTCTGGCCGGTGATCAGCGCCATCTCTTCCGCGACTGCGTCGAGCATCTTCGGGGTCTTGGCGCCTTCACCCATGCCCACGTTCAGCACGATCTTGACCAGCTGCGGAATCTCGTGCGGGTTCTTGAGCCCGAATTGCTTGGCCAGCTTGGGACGCACCGTGTCCACATAGAAAGCCTGCAGCCGGGGCGCGCCATCGCGCACCTTGGGCGACGGGTCGGTCGGGCCGGCGCTGGCGCCCTTCCCCTTGTCCTTGTCCTTCTTGGGGGGCGCACCCTTGGGCGGGCCCTTGGGCGCCGCGGGCTTGGTCTCGTCTTTGGTTTGCTCGGCCATGGTTACCGGTTCCTCGGGATCGGCTGTCCGGACCGGGAGGCGATACGCTCCACCGTCCCATCCTTGTCGATGCGGCGCCGGATCCGGGTCGGCGCTCCGCTCTTCGGATCCACCAGCATCACCTTGCTGTGATGGATCGGCGCCGGAAATTCCAGGATCCCGGCCTCGGTGGTCTGGGTCGCCTTCTTGTGGCGCTTGACGATGTTCACACCCTCGAGCGTCACTCGGCCCGTCTTGGGGTAGACCCGAAGCACCCGGGCCCGCTTCCCCTTGTCGTCGCCCGAGATCACCTGGACGGTATCGCCCTTGGTGACGTGCATGCGGACCCGGACGATCGGCTTGTTGCGCTCGCGCCTCCGCTTCTTGTAGACCAGCGGCTTCATATCAGATGACCTCCGGCGCCAGCGACACGATCTTCATGTACTTCTTCTCGCGGAGCTCGCGCGCCACGGGACCGAAGATGCGGGTCGCGCGGGGCTCGCCCGCATCGTTGATCAGCACGGCGGCGTTCTCGTCGAAGCGGATATAGGTCCCGTCCTTGCGGCGGGTTTCCTTGGCGGTCCGCACGATCACCGCCCTGGCCACGTCGCCCTTCTTGACCTGGCCGGTCGGGATTGCATCCTTCACCGCCACCACCACGACGTCTCCGAGGCCGGCATAGCGTCGCCGGGAGCCGCCGAGCACGCGGATCACCAGGGCCCGCCGGGCCCCCGAATTGTCCGCGATCTTGAGTATCGTTTCCTGCTGTACCATTGGCGCAGCTCCCTTACTTGGCCCGCTCGACGACTTCGACGACCCGCCAGCACACCGTCTTGGCGATGGGACGGGTCTCCATGATCCGGACCGTGTCTCCCATCTTCGCATCCATCTCGTTGCGCGCCTTGACCGACTTGCTGCGGGTAATCTGCTTCCCGTACACCGGGTGGGCGAAGCGCCGCTCCAGAGTGACCGTAACCGTCTTGGTCATCTTGTCGCTGGATACCACTCCGGTGCGGGTCTTCCGCCGGCGGCGCTCGCTGGTTGCCTGTTCGGTCATTGTCCCATTCTCCGGCAGTTAGCCGTTAGCCTTCTTCTCGCGCAGCACGGTCTGGATCCGCGCGATGTCCCGGCGCAACGCGCGGAACCGTGTGGTGTTGTCGATCGTCTCGGTAGCGCGGCGGAACCGGAGCCGAAACTCTTCTTCCCGCGCTTCCGCCAGCGACCGCTCCAGCTCCTCGACCGTTTGCTCCCGGCGCGCCTCGGCGGCGTCCTTCCGCTTGATCTCGGCCATGGCCTACATCTCCTCGCGGCGAACGACCCGCGTCTTGAGCGGCAGCTTGGCCGACGCGAGCGCGAACGCTTTCTTCGCCAGCTCCTCGGTGACGCCGTCCACTTCGAAGAGGATCCGGGCCGGTTTGACCACCGCCACCCAGCCCTCGGGATTTCCCTTGCCCTTGCCCATGCGCGTTTCCGCCGGCTTCTTGGTGATCGGCTTGTCCGGGAAAATCCGGATCCACACCTTGCCGCCGCGCTTCATCTCGCGGGTCATCGCGACACGCGCCGCTTCGATCTGCCGGTTGGTGATCCATCCCGGCTCCATGCACATCAGACCGAACTCGCCGAACGCGATGGTGTTGCCTCGCGTCGCGATGCCCCGGGTCTTGCCCTTGAAAGTCTTGCGGAACTTGATCCGCTTTGGCGCGAGCATGTCAGGTTCCCGTGCTGTAGGTGCGACCGGTCAGATCTTCCACCACCTCGCCCTTGAAGATCCACACCTTGATGCCGATCGTGCCGTAGGTGGTCTTGGCGGTGCTGGTGGCATAGTCGATGTCGGCGCGCAGCGTGTGCAGCGGCACCCGGCCCTCGTGATACCCCTCGGTCCGCGCGATTTCGGCGCCGCCCAGCCGGCCCGATGCGCGCACCTTGATGCCCTGGGCGCCCATGCGCATCGCCGACTGGATCGACCGCTTCATGGCGCGGCGGAATGAGATCCGCTGCTGCAGCTGGTGGGCGATGTTGTCGGCCACCAGCTGCGCCGACGTCTCGGGACGCTTGATCTCCTCGACGTTGATCGCGGCTTCCTTGCCGGTGAGCTGCGCCAGCTCGTCGCGCAGCTTGTCGACCTCGGTGCCCTTCTTGCCGATCACCACCCCGGGACGCCCGGTGTGAATCGTGACCGTGACCTTGCCCGGACGACGCTCGATGTGGATCTCGGCGATCGCGGCGTGGCCCAGCCGGGTATGCAGGTACTTCCGGACCAGCTCGTCTTCCTTGAGCAGCGCCGGCATGTCCTTGTTGGCAAACCAGCGGGATACCCACGGCTTGACGATGCCAAGCCGGAAGCCGATGGGATGAGTTTTCTGGCCCATTTACTTCTCCTTCCTGCTGGCGACGTGGATCTCCACGTGGCTGGTGCGCTTCATGATCGGGGTGCCCCGGCCCTGCGCCGCGGCGTGCATCCGCTTGAGCGGCTGCCCGCCATTGACGATGGCCTTCGAGACGATGAGCTCGTCCACGTCGAACCGCTCGTTGGCGAGCAACGCCTTCTGCTCGGCGTTCGCGACGGCGCTCTTCAGCGTCTTCGCGATCTGTTTGGCCGCGTGCTTCTTGTTGAACTTCAGGATGGCGTACGCCTCGTTCACGTCCTTATGACGGATGAGGTCGATGACCAGCCTCATCTTGCGCGGCGACTGACGGACGCTCCGCTGGATCGCATGTCCCTGGCTCATGATCACTCCGGCTTCGCCTTCTTGTCGGCGACGAGCTTGCCGCTATGGCCCTTGAAGAGTCGGGTTGGCGAGAACTCCCCCAGCTTGTGCCCCACCATGTTCTCGGTGACGTACACCGGGATGAACTTGTTCCCGTTGTGCACCGCGAACGTGTGGCCCACGAATTCGGGGATGATCGTGCTCGCCCGGCTCCAGGTCTTGACCACGCGCTTCTCGTTCTTCGAGTTCAGGATCTGCACCCGGGTCAGCAGTGCCTCCTGAATGAACGGACCCTTCTTGACACTCCGTGCCATTATTGCGTCGCCTTCCCGCGCTTACGGCCGCGCACGATGAGTCGGTTGGAACCCTTCTTCCGCTTGCGCGTCTTCACGCCTTCCGGCTTGCCCCACGGAGATACCGGCGGCCGGCCGCCCGAGCTCTTCCCTTCACCACCGCCCAGCGGGTGATCGACCGGGTTCTTGGCCACGCCGCGCACCTTGCCGCGCCGGCCGAGCCAGCGGGTCTTGCCCGCCTTGCCACGGGAGAGCAGCTCGTGCTCGCCGTTGCCGACTTCTCCAATGGTGGCCAGGCAGCGGGCGTGCACCATGCGCATTTCGCTCGACTTGAGGCGCAGGGTGACGTAATCCCCCTCGCGCGCCATCACCTGGGCCTGCTGTCCGGCGCTCCGGGCCAGCTGGCCACCGCGGCCCAGCTTGATCTCCACGTTGTGCACCGTGGTGCCGAGCGGGATCTCTCCCAGCGGCAGCGCGTTGCCCAGCCGGGCATCGCTGCCGGGGCCGGAGATCACGGAATCGCCCTGCTTGAGGCCGGCCGGATGAAGGATGTAGCGCTTCTCTCCGTCCGCGTACACCAGCAGGGCAATGCGGGCGCTCCGGTTGGGATCGTATTCGATCTCGGAGACCTTGGCCGGAATGCCGAACTTGTTCCGCCGGAAGTCGATCTTCCGGTACATCTGCTTGTGGCCGCCGCCCAGGGCCCGCATGGTGACGTGGCCCTTGTTATTGCGGCCGCCCGAGCGCGTCTTCGGCTCCAACAGAGACTTCTCGGGCGTGGCCCGGGTGATCTCATCGAAGCCGGACACCGAGCGGAAGCGGGTGCCGGCGGTCATGGGACGGAATTGACGAATGCTCATCCTAGCCCTCGAAGATGGGGAGGGACTCGCCCTCCTTGAGGGTGACGATCGCCTTCTTCCAGCGCGCGGTGGTGCCCCGCACCCGGCCGCGGGTCACTTCGTGCCGGCGCATCTGCATGGTGCGCACGGCCGTGACGTGGACACTGAACTGCTGCTCCAGCGCCAGGGCGATCTGGTGCTTGTTGGCCTCGGGATGCACCTCGAAGGCGTACTCCTTGCGCGTCTGATACGCGGTCGAGCTCTTCTCGGTGATCAGCGGGCGAACCACGGTATCTCTGAGCGCCGGCATCAGCTCTCCTTCTTCTTCTTGGCCGCGGGCTTCTTCGCGGCGGGCTTCTTCGTGGGCGCCTTCTTGGCCGCCGCCTTGGCCTTGGCTGCCGGCTTCTTGGCTGCCTTGGCCTTCTTCGGCTTCTTCACTTCGGCGCCTTCACTCTCGTCGGAGTCCGGCGCGCCCAGGGCGCCCTGCTCCACCACGACCGCGTCTGACCAGATCACGTCGTAGGCCGAGGCGTTCGACCAGTTCATGACCCGCGCCGTCGGAATGTTCCGGCCCGAGAGGTAGAGGTTCCGATTTTCGCCATTGGCGAGGACCAGGACCTTCTTCCCTTCGAGTCCCATTTTCTCGAGCATGCCGGCCAGCTTGCTGGTCTTCGGCGCATCGAACGCCATCGCATCGACCACGAAGAGCGACTCCTCGCGCGCCCGCGCATTCAGCGCCGAGCGGCGGGCCAGCTGCCGCACCTTCTTGGGGATATCGGCGCGATAATCCCGCGGAATCGGGCCGAACACGATGCCACCGCCCCGCCAGATCGGCGAGCGACTGGAGCCAGAGCGCGCCCGACCGGTGCCCTTCTGCTTCCAGGGCTTCTGGTTACCGCCGGACACGAAACTCCGGGTCTTGGTCTTGGCCGTGCCCTGGCGCTGGTTGCCGAGGTAGGTCTTGACCGCCTGGTGCATGACCGGCTCGTTCACGGTCCCGTCGAAGTAGTCACCCGGCAGCGAAAACGCCGCCTTGTGACGCGCG
Source organism: Gemmatimonadales bacterium (assembly GCA_041691095.1). GTDB lineage: Bacteria > Gemmatimonadota > Gemmatimonadetes > Gemmatimonadales > GWC2-71-9 > JABFSM01. Next base: position 305 of record JBEPVJ010000062.1, on the reverse strand, counting down.
CCGGTAGCCGAATAGTGGGCGGCCTCAATCATGGCGACTCCGTCCTCCCTGCTTGGCCACGGTCACGATGCCGTTCTTGGAGCCGGGAACCGCGCCCCCGACGAACAGCAGGTTCTTCTCGGCGTCCACCCGGACCACCCGAAGTCCCATTTCAGTATGGCGACGGTCGCCCATGTGACCCGGCATCCGCTTGCCCTTGATGACGCGGGACGGATCGGTGCCTGCGCCGACCGAGCCGGGCTTCCGGTGCCGGGTGTTGCCGTGCGAGCCGGGACCGCCACCGATACCGAAGCGGTGGACCACAC
>JBEPVJ010000061.1:0-8253 GCA_041691095.1 Gemmatimonadales bacterium | reverse complement strand
GTGTCAGGGTGATCTGGAGTGGGCTCTTCACCGCTCCCTCCGGTATGACAAGCGCATAGGAGAGCCCACCGGAAGTCGTCTTGAGACTGTCACCCCCCGGCCCGACCTGCTTGCTCACCTGATGACCTAGATCCTCGGCGATCACCGACTGCACGGTGGCGGTGGCCGCTCCGGTCCTTCCGTCAATGGCGGCGGACAGCACCGCGGTTCCCGGTGTCACTGCCGTCACCAGTCCGGCGTCGGAGATCGTGGCCACGCTGGTCGAGCCGCTCGTCCAAGCCACCGCTTTGCCGGTGATGACGGCGCCCGACGCGCTCATGGCCGTGGCGGTAAGCCGCACCGTATCCCCCGGAAACAGCGACGCCGTGGCCGGACCGACGGAAACCGTGGCAACGGCGCTGGAGGGGGGTGGAGGCGGAGGCGGGGTGACATCAGTGCCGCCCCCGCCACAGGCGGCAAGGAACAGGCTGAAAACGGCAAGGGTCCACTGACGCATAGGGCGAATTGCAGGCATGGCGGCTCCGAGGCAGCGCTGGGGTTATCTCTTCGTATATAGCAAACGCAGCATCGGGGCGGTATTCTCACCAGGACCTCAGGAGCCCTCCCCTGTTCATCCTCCTTCTTGCCCTGGTTCGCCAGTCGCCGCCTTCGGGCGATTCCTCGGTCGCGCGGCTTCGCGCAGTGGTCGCCGAGGCAACCCAGGCCGTCGAAGGCGACAGCACGGCCCGCGTAGAGCGCCGCTGGCAGTCTCGAGCGGGCCGAGATCAGTCGGCCCTGCTCGGCCTCGCCACGCTGCACCGGCTCCAGTACGACTATGCCTCCGCCGAGCGAGTCTACGCCCTGCTCGAAGCAAAGCCGTCCCTCCCACCGAGTCCGGTCCACCTGTACGCGTTGCTGGGGATGGGGCTGGCCCGCGCGGCCCGATTCGACCTCGCGGGAGCCTTGCTTGCCCTGGATTCGGCGCGAGCCGAGGCCGACGTCCTGGGCGACGCGCGCGCCGGCGTTGAAGCGCGAATCGCGCTCGCCACCGCCGTGGTTCGCACAGTCGGCCTCGATTCTGCGCGGGCCATCCTGCGGCGCGCCGCCGCGCTGGTTCCGGCCAACGACAGCGTTCTGCAGGCGAGAATGCTGTGCGCCCAGGGCGGCCTGCTGCGGGGCCAGGACCTTCGGCGGGCCGATTCATTGGCGAGCCGAGGGCTTCGAATGGCGCTGGCCACGGCCAACCGCCGCGCCATTGGAGCCTGTCTCGTTTCCTCGGGGCAGGTAGCGGAAGCGCAGGGATTTCAGCGGAAGGCGGTGGCCACGTTCGATGCGGCGCGCGACACTCTGCGCCGGGCGCGGGATTTTCACGCGATGGCCGGCGTGGATCAGTGGCTGGCGTTCGAGGGCATTCAGTACTCCGCCAATTTCTGGGAAGGCCGGACCCTGGCGATCGAAGCGATTACCCAGGGCCGTCGGACCGGCAATGTGGCGGCGGAGGCCTGGGCCAGGCTCAACCTGTCTCAGCTCGCCACCCGGTTCGGCGACATCCCGACGGCGATCGCCTATGGCGACAGCGCACACGCACTCTTCACCAGGATCGGTGACCGGCTGGGCCTGGCATCCCTGGCTACATCGCAAGGCCAGGCCGCCCTTCAAGCGGGGCAACCGGCGGAAGCGCTGCGCTCAATCCGAACCTCTGACAGCCTCAGCCGGTTGTTGGGTATTACGAACGCCACGGCTACCAACGCCCTGCAGACCGCCGTAGCATTCCGTCTGGGGGGTAATCTGGATGAGAGCGCCAGGTCCCTGGCCACTGCCGACGAGCTGGCGAAGCGATTCCGTTTGGTGGGCCTTCAGCACGACGTGAAGTACGAGCAAGGACTGCTCTCACTCGCTCGCGGAAACTGGGACGCCGCGGCCGCGTCCTTCGCGGCGTTCATCGGGTCGAACGGGACGAACGCCTGGCATCTCAGTCTCGATGCCAACGTCCGCCGCGCCGAGGCACTGGCACATGCGGGGCGGTTCGATGAAGCGGAGACATCGTTCGATGCCGGCGTGACCGCGCTGGTGCGGAATCGCTACGTCGGCGTCTACGGCAATCGGGAGGGCCAGCTCGCGCTGCTCCAGTCCCGCCGGTTCGACCTGGACCCCGAGCTGGGCATCGCGAGGACCGTGAGCCTCTTTGCCGCGGCCGGACGCACCCCGTCGGCCTTGCGCATTGCCGAGGCATGGCGGGGCCACTATTTGCTCGGCAAAATCATCCGAATTCACGGCGTGGGCAGCCGCCCACTGTCGGAGGCACGGGCGAGTGTTTTCCTGCCGGACTCCGAGGACATGGCCACACTCCCCTCCCGGCTCCCCGAATCCACCGCGATGCTGATGTATGTCACCGGGCGCCACGAGCCGACCACCCTGTTCACCATAACCCGGGCCGGCATATCCGCCCAGACCCTTCCCTCGTCCGATTCGCTGCTCGATCCGATTGGCCGACTCAACAGCTCCCTCGAGGGTGGGTCGGCCGCCCGGCCCCTCGCGGCCAGGCTGGCGAGGGACGTGTTCGGGAGCGCGCTCGACCAGCTCGACCACAGCATCTCGCGGCTCCTGATCGTTCCCGACGGACCACTCTACCGTCTCCCGTTCGACGCGTTGCTTCTGGCCGATGGGAAACATCTGGTCGAGCGCTACGCGGTAGCCCTGGCGCCTTCCGCCCGGCTGGCCGCGCACTGGTGGGTGGCGCCCGCTCCCTCCGGCACCCGCGCGGTGGTCTTCGGTGATGCGTTCTTCCGGGAGGAATCGAATCTGCCGCGGCTTCGAAGCTCGGGTGACGAAGCGCGACTGGTCGCCGGACTCGCGGCATCGCCGGCCCTCATGCTCCGCGAAGCCGCCAGCGAGCGCGCTCTCAAGACCGGACTCGCCGGCACGGCGGTCCTGCACCTTGCGACCCATGCCGAGGTTTTCGATCTCGGCACGATGAGCAGCGGGCTGGAGCTTGCCGCGGGCGATGGAGAGGATGGGCACGTCGGGGTGAACGAAATCGCGGGGCTCGATCTGCTCGACGCCCTGGTGGTGCTGTCCGGCTGCCGGACGGTAGGAGGCGCGGTCATGAGCGGCGAAGGCCTGCAGGGGCTGACGACTCCATTTCTCGAGGCCGGCGCACGCGCCATCGTGGCCACGCAATGGGCCATCAGCGACCGGAGCTTGATCAGATTGATGGGTGATTTCTACCGAGAGCTGGCCAAGGGAATTCCGGTGGGCGACGCACTGCGCTCCGCCAAGCTCCAGGCGCTGCGACGGGGGGAGCCCACCTCTGTGTGGGCGTCGCTCGCGCTGGTCGGCGATCCGGCGCTGGCGCCGCGCGCCTTCCGCGCCCGCTAACGGCCCAGCTGGATCCGGCGCGGCATAGAGCGTTGCTCGACGGCGCCACCCAGCCGGGCGGTCACGATCCACATCGCCTCGCCCGGAACGGCCGAGGAAGCCTGAGGACCCGAGAATTCCGCAGTGGTGTCCCGTGTCTCGGTGCGAAAGCTCACCGAGCCGTCCCCCGTAAGGACTTCGACCACATACCCCTGGGCCCCGGCGACCTGGCCCCAGACGAATTTGTCGCCCGGCAGAATCGTGCCTCGGGCACGGGGGAGCAACAGGACCACGCGCGCCGAACCGCGGAGCGGCTCCGGTGGGCGATTCGAGACCGCCCGCCACACCAGACCGCCGCCGGCGAGCACTAGTACGGCCGCGGCAATCAGCCCGAAACGGCTGGACCAGGCGGGGCGGGGCCGGGCCGCGGCGATCTCGCGCAGAAACTCATACTCTGACCGCGCTGAAGGATCGGCCAGTATCCGGTCGAGTGCCTCGATGCGCTCGGCACCGGTCAGCCGGTCTTCGGCCAGCGCCTGGATGGTTTCGAGCGGCACCGAGGTGTTCCGGGTGCCGGTACGATCCCGATCCATCAGCTGCCGATATCGATCGCGCAGCGTTCCATCGTCCATGTTCAGCTCGCGCCTCCTCGGGTGAGAATGGTTTTCAGGTCGGCCAGCCCGCGATAGAGGAGATTGCGGATCTTCGGGCCGCTCCAGCCGGTCAAGCCTGCCATCTCCGCCGGGGTCTTGCCGTCGAGATGGAGCCGGACCGCGATACGCCGCTCCGGTAACAGTCCCTCCAGCGCCCGGCCCAAGGCCGCCACCTGGGCCGCCTCGTCATCCACCGGCTCCCGCGCGGAGAGAAGCGAGTCACTCACCAGCTCCAGCGCCACCGGCTTGCCGAGGGGACCGGAACGGCGGCGCCGCAGAAGATCCACCGAGGCGGACATGGCAACCCGGTATACATATGACGCGGATTCGGTCGGATTTTTCTCAGCGGGGCGCTCCAGCGCCCGCCAGAGCCTTATGCGGAGGTCCTGAAGTACCTCGTCGAGGTCGGGGCCGGAAAGTCCGTGCCTGGTGGCGGCACGGCGGATCAATCCGCCCCAGCGAACAACGGCAGCTTCGATGGCGGGAGAGATTTGTGCAGCGTCCATCACGGTAAAGTATCGCCGTGCCTAGATTACTGGGATCCCAAACCTGGACCGGCACTGTGGCCATCGCGGAAGGCAGGACGCTCGCATTCGTAGGGCCCGAGCACATCGACGTCGCGGTGCTCGAGACGTTCCCCTACGATGGCCCCGACCAGGAGATCGTCACCGAAACGACCGAGTTCACGGCGGTCTGCCCCTATAGTGGATTGCCCGATTTTGCCCGGCTGACCATCACCTACGTGCCGGCCGGCAAGTGCATCGAGCTCAAGAGCCTCAAGTATTACATCACCAGCTTTCGTAACGTGGGGATTTTTCAGGAGCATGCCACCGCGCGGATCGCGGAAGACCTTTACCGCTGCCTGGCCCCGCGGCGGTTCACAGTGAAAACCGTGTATAACGTCCGCGGAGGTTTCGACACCACCTGCAGCGTCAGTTTGCCGGCGGCTTAAACACCCCCACCGGCTTAGGACGGGTTATCACCGTGGAATCTCCTACGGCGCCGGTGTCGTTCCTTCCCCAGCAGTAGGCGCCTCCGGTCGTCCCCCGCCCACAGGTGTGCTCGGTGCCCTCACGGATCACCGAAAAGGTCAGCCCGCCCAGTACCAGAGTCGGCACGGCCCGGTTGGCAAACGTGCCATCGCCGAGCTGGCCCGAACCGTTGAATCCCCAGCAATAGGCCTGCCCACCGGCAACGAGCCCACAGCTGTGCGTGGCGGCGGAAGAAATCGCAGTTAACACCAGCCCGCCCATCATAGCCGTCGGCGTCAGCTGGTTGGTGGCGTTGCCGGTGCCGAGCTCCCCGGAGGCACCGCTCCCCCAGCAATATCCGGCACCACCAGTGGCGATGCCGCAGGAGAAGGCTTGCCCGCCAGACACGGCGATGTACGTGAGCACACCGGACACCGGCGTCGGCGAGAGCCGGTTGGTGGTGGTGCCGTCGCCCAGGCGCCCATTGGCATTGGATCCCCAGCACAGCAGCGTCCCGTCGGTGGCGACGCCGCACGTGTGGCTGATCCCGGCGCTCAGCATGGCGAAAATTTTTCCGCCTGTCACCGCTGTCGGTGCGGGCCGATTGATGGTGGTGCCATCTCCCAGCCGGCCCTGCTGGTTGGCGCCCCAGCAGAAGGCGTTCCCGTCGGCCTTCAGCCCGCAGGTGTGGAACTGGCCGGTGTAGATCGAGACGAACTTAAGTCCGCCCACCACCGCCACGGGCAGTGACTGATTGATCCCCGACGTGTCGCCCAACTGCCCGCCGCTGTTGTCGCCCCAGCACCAGGCATCGCCGTTTCCGACCAGCCCGCAGCTGTGGGCTACACCGGTGCTTACCGCGGTGAACAGGTGGCCGCCACCGACCGGAGTCGGAACCAGCGTATCGACAAGAGTGCCGTTGCCGAGCTGCCCCGAGTCGTTGGAACCCCAGCAGTAGGCCAATCCCCCCGGCGCCACGGCACAGGAGTGGTGATCTCCGGCGTCAATCGCGCTCACCGGAAAATCGACTCCGGTCGCGTGAAAGGTGGCAGACGGTACCAGTCCGCGAGCGGCGGTGAGGGTGTTGCTCCCGGGAAGCAGGCCGAGCGCCCATGCGCCGACCGTCGCGATGCCCTGTGCGTTGGTGGTGGCGCTGCCGCCGGTCACCGTGCCCCCGCCGGTGGCAGGGGTGAACGTGACGATCACTCCGGGCACCGGGTTACCGAACGCATCGGTGAGTTTCGCCGAAGGCGCTACCGGCGTCGCCCCACCAACGGTGGCGCTCTGCGCGTCGCCTGCCGCCACCGTGAGAATGGCCGGCGGCCCGAGGACGCCGGTCGCGGTGAATGTGACCGAGCCCGACGGCACCGCGCTGCTGGTGACTGTCAGTGTATTGAGGCCGGGGATGGTACCCAGCGTCCAGGTGGTCGCGGTCGCGATACCGGACGCGTTGGTCGACCCGGTTCCCGCCACGACCGTGCCGGCTCCGCGCGCCACCGCAAACGTCACCGGCGCGCCGGGGACCGGATTGCCGAAGGCATCGGTGATCAGCACCGCCGGGGCGAGGGCCACCGGCGTGCCCGCGGCGGAGGTCTGAAAATTCCCCGCCGAGGCCGTGATCGTCGCCGCGCTGCCCGCGCCGACGCTGACCGGATCTGCGGAGATGGAATTGAGCCCCGGCGAGTCGAACCTGATGGTACGCGGCCCTGCCGGTCCGGCCAGCACGAGGTTTGTGAAGGTCGCCTTGCCGTTGACGTCGGTCCGGGCCGCGAGCGTGCCGGTCAGGGTGCCCCCCTGGCTCGCCAGGACTGCCACGACTTGGACCCCCTGCGTACCGACCGGATTGCCGGAAGCATCCTGCACCTGCACCACGGGTTGGGGCGTCAACGCCACCCCGCTTTGGGCGGTAGCGGGAGGCGACGTCAGCAACGCCAGCCGGGCCGCGACTGGTGCCGGTTCAGTGGATTTACACGCCAGGCAGGCGCCGAGCGCCGTCCCTACCAGCAGCAGGCGGAAGCGCTTCGTGGCCATCCAAACCCCTTCCTTCATGAACAACGGTGAGTCGTCAGCGAGAAACGGCATAGGGATATTACAATTGTACCGCGCAAACCGCAGTGTCCCGGGCTCCAGATGGAAGGCGTTCTCCGTGGCTACAGAATCCCTCTCGGTAACCGATAACCGGACCGGCAAGACCTACGACCTGCCGATCTCCGAAGGCACCATCAAGGCGATTGATCTTCGCCAGATCAAGACCAGCGAGGACGATTTCGGGTTGATGACCTACGACCCGGCGTTCATGAATACCGCCGCCTGCCGGAGTGCCATTACTTACATCGACGGCGACAAGGGGATTCTGCGCTACCGCGGCTATCCCATCGAGCAGCTGGCCGAAAAGGCCTCCTTCCTGGAGGTGGCCTACCTGCTCGCCGCCGGCGAGCTGCCGACCCGGCCCCAGCTGGACAAGTGGGAACATGACATCAAGTTTCATACCTACGTTCATACCAACGTCATCAAGTTCCTCGAAGGCTTCCGTTATGACGCCCACCCGATGGGCATGCTGCTCGGCGCGATGGGGGCCCTGTCGACCTTCTATCCCGATGCGAAGCACATCGAGGATCCGGCCAACCGCTACATCCAGCGGGTGCGCCTGATGGCCAAGATGCCGACCATCGCGGCCTTCGCGTTCCGGCATTCCCGCGGGTTGCCCTACGAATTCCCCCGGAACGACCTCGACTATATCGGCAACTACGTCAACATGATGTTTTCGATCGGCGGCAAGCACGAGCCGAATCCGGTGTTGCAACGGGCGCTGGAAGTCCTGCTGATTCTTCACGCCGACCACGAGCAGAATTGCTCCACCAGCGCGGTCCGCAGCGTCGGCTCTTCCCACGTCGATCCTTTCTCGGCCATCTCGGCGGGCATCGCGGCGCTGTACGGCCCCCTACACGGCGGCGCCAACGAAGCGGTGCTGGAAATGCTGGCGGAGATCGGCGACAAGAAAAACATCCCCGGCTTCATCGAGAAGGTGAAGCAGGGCGAGGGACGGCTGATGGGGTTCGGTCACCGGGTCTACAAGTCGTACGATCCGCGCGCCAAGCTCATCAAGAAGGTGGCCGACCAGGTCTTCGCGCAGACCGGTCTCAACCCGAAGCTGGAGATCGCGCTGGAGCTGGAGCGCATCGCGCTGTCGGATGAATACTTCATCAAACGGAAGCTGTACCCGAACGTGGATTTCTACTCGGGACTGATCTACCAGGCGATGGGATATCCGACCGACTACTTCACCGTGCTCT
>JBEPVJ010000060.1:0-8256 GCA_041691095.1 Gemmatimonadales bacterium | reverse complement strand
GTCCGGCGGGCCGACCGAGCCCCGCGCGGGCGGCGGGTCGCCGGCCGACGTCTGGATCAATCGCGACATCGCTTCGGCCATGCCGATGGAACCGGTGCCCGAGCCGAACCGCACCGAGGCGGCGAAGATGGCCACCGGCGCTCCCTTGAGCATCGCCGCGGCGGAGTCGTAACTGGCCTGGCCGCTGGCGGTGGTCAGCCGAAAGCCCGTCACCTGATAGCCCCGCTTGGTCAGCTCGGCTCGCAGGGAAGTGCCGACGACCTGCGGCGTGTTACCGTCGGCGTAACTCACCACCGCCACGCGCCGAGGGCCGGCGCGGAGGCTGTCGATCAGGCCCAGGCTGTCTCGCACCAGTACCAGCGACCGGGCCGACACCGAGTAGGCACTGTCCCGGCTGGACCGGCGGCCAACCACTTCGCCCAGCTTGTCGAGATTCACGGTGCGATGGGTAAACAGCCCCAAGCGCTCCTTGATCTCCAGCATCCGGCGGACCGATGCCGTGAATCGTGCACGGGGAATCCGTTTGGTCCGGATGGCTTCGACCATCGCGTCCACCGCGGCGTAGGGGTCGGCCGGCATCAGCAGCAGATCGCTCCCCGCCAGAAACGCCTTGACCGTCGCTTCGCCGGGGCCATACGCCGACACCAGCGCGCCCATATCGAGCGCATCGGTCACCACGAGGCCTTTGAAGTGCAGGGAATCCCGAAGGACGCCGGTCAGAATCTCGGGAGACAGGGTGGCCGGCTCCATGGCGCCGTTCTCGAGTCCAGGCATCGCGATGTGCGCGGACATCACTACGTCGACTCCCGCTGCGATTGCGGCGCGAAAGGGAATCAGCTCCAGCGTATCGAGCCGGGTCCAGTTGGAACGGATGACCGGGAGGGAGATGTGGGAGTCGGTGTCGGTATCGCCGTGTCCGGGAAAATGCTTCGCGGTGGCGAGCATGCCGGCGTCCTGAGTGCCCTTGACCGCCGCGGCCACCAGCCGGGCGACGGCATGCGCATCGCCGCCGAAGGAGCGGGTGTTGATGATCGGGTTGGCGGCGTTGTTGTTGACGTCGGCAACGGGGGAAAATGTCATGTGCACACCGACCGCGCGCCCCTCTTCGGCGGTGATCTTTCCCATGAGGTAGGCGTCGCGCTCGCTCCCCGTCGCGCCGACGCCCATATTGGTAGGGAACGGCGTGCCGCCGGGATTGAACCGGAAGGTGGTGCCACCTTCCAGATCCGATCCGATCAGCAATGGCAGCCTGGAGCGTCGTTGAAGGAAGTTGAGCTTCGCGGCGATATCCATCGGCGAGCCGATCGAGATGATGATGCCGCCCACTTGCAGCGTATCTACCCAGGCTCGCACCTTGTCGAGAGCACGATCGTCGAAGGCGGCATAGGTTCCCGCGAGCCACGGCATGATGAGCTGCGCCACCTGCTGGCGCACGTTCAGTCGGCGCAGCAGCCGCGCCACCCGCGGACTCGGCGGTCCGTGTGGCGACGCCGGCTGCTTCCCCTGGGCTGGAAGGTGGCCCGGAAGGCTCAACAGCATCATCAGCAGGAGGCTCGATACCACGTGACGACGAGCACGCACGGGGGACTCATGGTGAAGGTGAGCGTGATAGCGCTGGCCCTGCTCAGCGTCGCGTGCGCGAAGGCGTCGAGCCCCGTGTCGCCGCCGAACCCGGAGCGGCTTCCCCCGTCTGCTGTCCCGACCGCCGTCCCGCCGGCTGCTGTGTCAACGCCGGCACCGGTGCTTCCCGGGATCGAAGGGATTCTTTCCGATAGCGTCCGGCTGATTCAGGGCCGCGCGGTCGGGCTGGTATCGAACCAATCCGGCGTGGATGGGTCTGGTGTCAGCGACGTGGAGCGACTGCTGCACGCGAAAATCCGCCTGGTTGCGCTGTTCAGCCCGGAGCACGGCTTTCGCGGCACGGCCGGCCCCGGGCAGGTGGTCTCGACGACGGTGGACAGCGCGACCGGCCTACCAATCTATAGTCTCTATGGCCGTACGTACGCTCCGACCGACTCCATGCTGGCCGGAATCGACGTCCTGGTGGTGGACCTGCCCGATGTCGGCGCGCGCTACTTCACCTGGCTCAGCACCACGATCGAGGTGATGCGCGCCTCGGCTCGCCTCGGGAAGACCGTCGTCGTGCTGGATCGACCCAATCCGATTGGTGGGGCGGTGCAGGGCAACGTGCTGGAGTGGTCGCACCATTCCTTCGTGGGCGCGCTGGCCATGCCAATGCGCCATGGTCTCACCCTGGGCGAGCTGGCCCGCCTGGCCAACCTCGACCTGGGCCTGGGCGCCGACCTGCACGTCATTCCCGTGAGAAACTGGCGCCGGGACGTCACCCTGGAAAGCACTGGGCTTCCCTTTCTTCGTCCCAGCCCCAACCTCAAAGATCTGGAGAGCCTTTTCCACTATCCTGGGACCTGCCTGTTCGAGGGGACGGCGCTTTCAGTGGGCCGCGGCACCGAGTTTCCCTACCACCAGATCGGCGCACCATGGCTCGATGCCCAGGCGGTGCTAGCGCAGCTGCCCTTGGACCGATTGCCCGGGGTCAGGTTCGAGTCGGTCCAGTTCACGCCCGAGCAGCCCGCCGACGGCAAGTTCCCCGGGGTTCAGGTACGTGGCATTCGGCTGACCATGACCGACTCGAGACTATACGACCCGACTCTTACCGCGGTGGTCCTGCTCGCCGCTATCCATCGGGTCCATCCCGACAGTCTGCGAATGGTTCCGGCTCAGTTCGACCGACTGGCCGGCGGATCCTCCCTTCGGGAGGCCCTTGTCTCCGGGAAGGACCCCTACGCGATCGTCGCCGGCTGGCAGTCTGACCTGACCACCTGGACTCGGCACCGTCAGCCGGTGCTCCTCTATCCTTGAGAAAGGCCCGGCTCGCCTTTGCAGAGCGGGCCGCGCACCGCTATCTTTGCCGCGCTTAACTCATTGCAGCACTTGACGCTTCGCGGTTTACCGGATGGGCCAAGGAGCTCGATGAAGCTGGTCACCAAGTCGCTCGAGCAGGCCTTCTACAGCGTAACCAATCCTGTTTCGGAATGGCTGCTCAAGGTCCATGTCCGGCCCAACACGCTGACGACTATCGGCGCGCTCGTCGTGGTTGTTTCCGCGATCTTCTTTGCTTTCGGCTGGATCAGGGTGGGTGGCGCGCTCCTCCTCTCGAGCGGCATCGTCGACACCTTCGACGGGCAGGTGGCCCGGCGCGGCGGCATGGTTTCGAAGTTCGGCGCCTTCTACGACTCGACCCTGGACCGGGTCGGAGACGGCGCCACCTTCATCGGCATCGCGGCGTTCCTCCTGCATGCACCGGGCGTGGCATGGCGCATCGAGACGGCGGTGCTGTGCATGGTGGCCATTCTGAGCTCGCTCCTGGTTTCCTATGCCCGGGCCCGGGCCGAAGGCCTCGGCATCGACTGCAAGGTGGGTCTCGTGCAGCGCGCCGAGCGGCTCCTGGCCATCGGGGTGCCCTCGGTACTGGTGGGCGCGGGGCCGAATGGCATTGTTCTGCAGGTGATCGTTGCCCTGATGGCGGTGCTTTCCACGGTGACCGTGGTGCAGCGGTTTGTATACGTGTATCGCGTAACCCGGGAACCACGGTAGCCTGGCTGGCCCGGGTGCCTTCGAATCAGACCGGATCGAAAGGAATCGATAGAATGGCCGAGACGACTGTCCACCCCATCGCACCCGCCAAGGGAAAACTCGGAGTGCTCTGCGTGGGCCTGGGCGCGGTGGCTTCCACCTTCATCGCCGGGGTGGAGCTGGCCAGGCGCGGCATGGCTCGGCCGATCGGGTCGCTCACCCAGCTCGCCACGATCAGGCTCGGCAAGCGCACCGACAGCCGGTCTCCGCTGATCAAGGACTTCGTTCCACTCGCCGACCTCGACGATCTCGTCTTCGGCGCCTGGGACCCGATCCCCGACAATTGCTACGAATCGTGCCTCAAGTGCGGCGTGTTCGACAAGCACGAGCATGTCGAGCCGATCAAGGCGTTCCTCGAGACGATCAAGCCGATGCCGGCCGTTTTCGACCAGTACTATGTCAAGCGGCTTCAGGGCAGCAACACCAAGACGGGCAAGTCCAAGCGTGAATGGGCCGAGGCCCTTCGCAAGGATCTGCGTGACTTCAAGCAGAAGAACGGCTGCGACCGGCTGGTCGTGGTGTGGTGCGCCTCGACGGAAATTTTCATCCAGCCGGGCCCGGCCCACCAGACGCTCGAGACCTTCGAGAAAGCGATGGACGCCAATGATGTGAGTATCGCTCCGTCGATGCTCTATGCCTGGGCCACCCTGATGGAGGGCGTGCCGTTCGCGAACGGAGCGCCCAACCTGACGGTCGATCTGCCCGTCATGGAAAAGCTCTCCCGCGACAAGAAGGTTCCGATCGGCGGCAAGGATTTCAAGACCGGTCAGACGATGCTCAAGACCGTGCTCTCGCCGATGTTCAAGGCCCGCATGCTGGGCGTGGCGGGGTGGTACTCGACCAACATCCTGGGCAACCGGGACGGTGAAGTGCTCGACGACCCGGAGAGCTTCAAGACCAAGGAAGAGTCGAAGCTCGGTGTACTGGAGTACATCCTCCAGCCGAAGATGTATCCGGAGCTGTACGGTAATCTTTATCACAAGGTCCGAATCAACTATTACCCTCCGCGGGGAGACAACAAGGAGGGGTGGGACAACATCGACATCTTCGGGTGGTGCGGATACCCGATGCAGATCAAGGTGGATTTCCTCTGTCGTGATTCCATTCTGGCCGCGCCGCTGGTCCTGGACCTGGCCCTGTTCTTCGACCTTGCCCATCGCGCCGGCATGTCAGGCGTGCAGGAGTGGCTCTCGTTCTACTTCAAGAGTCCGCAGGTCGCCCCGGGCCTCTACCCCGAGCACGATCTCTTCATCCAGCACACCAAGCTCAAGAACACCCTGCGCTTCATGATGGGAGAGGAACAGATCACCCATCTTGGCGTGGAGTACTACGCACCGGGGAAGGAGTAGTCACGGCCTCGGATGAAATATTTTCATCGCACCCACGTCGCGCCCGCGCAGGTCATTTCCCGGGCGGCCGAATTCTTTGCGCCGCGCGTGGCTCCGATCGAGGAAGCCCCACGCCGGCGCCGCTTTGCCGGCCCCATCGGCCAGCTCACCGTTACCGCGGAGGCAGAGGGCGGTCACTACACACTGGTCACCGCCGAGACCAACCAGCCTGGCGAGAGCGAACTCGACAAGCTCGCCAAGCGCTTCCTGGCGGTGGTCCATACGCTGGGTGAGCCGGACCACGCGCTTCGAGGGGCCTATTAGCCGCCCCTCTTGCACCAATCCCTATAAATAAGTACCCTCAAAATCACATAATACTGCTCCGTCCGGCCCGGATCTGGCAGCACCGATCCTGGCGGGTCAACCATGTCGAAGGGGGATCAGCCAATGATCAAGTTCGCCGCGATCGCGGTGGTCGGACTCGGCTCACTACTGGCCGCGCCCAGCCCGGATCAGTGGTCCGCCGCACTGCAGTCCTCGAACGGGAGTTCCCTCGCCGGGAGCGCCACCGCCGAAGGCATAGGCACCGCCGATTCCACCCTCGTCAAGATCTCGATTCACGGGGCCCCGCCAAATGCCACGTTGCCATGGCACCTTCACACCGGCAAGTGTGGCGCGACGGCGGCCGTCGTCGGTGCCGAAGCCGCCTATCCGAAGCTTCATACCTCGGCGAGCGGCACCGCCGAAGGCACGGCGACGCTGGCCGTGCGGCCGGTAAAGAGCGGAGCCTACGCGGTCCAGGTGCACCGCGGCACGGCGGCACCTGGCAAGCCCGGCACCGACGTAATTGGCTGTGGCGATCTGCGGCCGGTGCTGAACAAGATGCCGGGTCAGTAGCTTGACTCTCGCGCGTCTGCGGTAAATCTTTATCGCTTCGAGGTTTACGCCATAATCCCGAGCCGATGACGACGACCGCCGCGCCAGCTTCGACGCCGATACACGCCGGGCTTTCCCGGACTCAATTGCATGAGCTTTACTACTGGATGCGGCTGACCCGGTCGCTCGAGGAGAAGCTCGTCAATCTGTATCGCCAGACCAAGGTGGTCGGCGGTCTCTTTCGCTCTCTCGGCCAGGAGGCCGATGCGGTCGGAAGCGCCTATGCGCTCGACCGGTCGAAGGGAGATATTCTTTCCCCGCTGATACGCAACCTGGGCTCGATGCTGGTGCAGGGCGCCCAGCCGCTCGAGGTGCTGCGGCAGTACATGGCCAAGGCGCAGAGCCCGACCCGGGGCCGCGAGCTCAACATCCATTTCAACGACCTCGAGCGCGGCTTCCTGGGCCAGATCTCCCATCTCGGAGACATGGTGCCGGTCATGGCCGGGGTCACCCTCTCTTTCCGGATGCGCAAGGAAGCGCGGGTCGGCATGGTGTACGTGGGAGATGGCGCGATGAGCACCGGCGCGTTCCACGAGGGCATCAACTTCGCCGCGGTGCAGCGCCTCCCGCTCGTGATCATCGCCGAAAACAACGGATACGCCTACTCCACGCCGCTCAGCAAGCAGACGGCGGTTGCCCACCTGGTCGAGAAGGCAGCGGGTTATGGTGTGCGCGGCGCCCAGGCCGACGGGAACGACGTGCTGGCGGTGTATGAAACCACCAGGGAGGCAGTGGACCATGCTCGGGCCGGTGGAGGCGTGACGCTGATCGAGCTGATCACCTTCAGGCGCAAAGGGCACGCCGAACACGACAATCAGTCGTACGTGACCAAAGAGCAGATCGCGGCCTGGGAGGCCAAGGATCCGATCGATCGGTACAGCAAGCGGCTGACCCAGTCGGGCTGGGCCAGCCCCGAGGAGCTCGCGTTGATGGACCGGCGTATCGTCGAGGAAATCGACGCGGCCGTCGCTCTGTGCGAGAACGAGCCGCTGCCCGAAGCGCTGACCGCGCTCGACGAGGTCACGGTGAATCCGCCCCGGGCCGAGCTCGAGTGGTACCGGAGGATCGATGGCTGAGGTCACCTACCTCGAGGCCATCCGGGCCGGCATCATGGAGGAAATGGCGCGGGACGAGAATGTCTTCGTGCTGGGGGAAGACGTCGGATCCTTCGGCGGCGCCTTCAAGGTGACCGAGGGGCTGCAGCAGCGCTTCGGGGAGTCGCGGGTTATCGATACCCCCATCGCCGAAACGGCGATCGTGGGCGCCGCCGCCGGCGCGGCGCACATGGGCCTCCGTCCCGTGTGCGAAATGCAGTTCATCGATTTCCTCTCCTGCGCCTACTCGATCCTGACCAACTATGTCGCCACGGCGCGCTACCGGGCCGGGCTGTCGACGCCCATGGTCATCCGGGGCCCGTCGGGCGGATTCGTGCGGGGTGGCCCGTTTCATTCGCAGAATCCCGAGGCCGCGTATCTCCACACGCCGGGCCTCAAGATGGTGGCCCCGGCTACCGCCCGGGACGCCAAGGGCCTGATCAAGGCGGCCATCCGCGATGAAGATCCGGTGCTCTACTTCGAGCACAAGTATCTCTACCGGCGCATCAAGGAAGAGCTTCCCGACGGAGAGGAAATCCTCACGCCGATCGGCCAGGCCAAAGTGGTGCGCGAGGGCAGGGACCTGTCCATCATCACCTGGTCGGCGATGGTCTGGAAATCCCTGGAAGCGGCGGAGAAGCTGGAAAAGGAGGATGGTCTCTCCGTCGAAGTGATCGACCTGCGCACCCTGATGCCGCTGGACGACGCGGCGATCGTGGCGACCATCAAGAAGACCAATCGGGTTCTGATCGTGCACGAGGATACTCGCACCGGTGGCGTCGCCGGCGAGATCACCGCGCGGATCAACGACCTGGCGTTCGAATGGCTGGATGCGCCGGTCAAACGGGTTTGCGCGCACGATGTGCCGCTGCCCTATGCGCCGACGCTGGAAGATTTCGTGCTGCCGCAAACCGACGATGTGGTTCGCGCGGCGAGGTGGGTGGCGAAGTACTAGGCGACCGAGGAGCTCTACGCATGGCAAAGATCGACGTAGTAATGCCCCAGATGGGTGAATCCATCGCCGAGGGCACGCTCAGTAAGTGGCTGAAGAAGGCCGGTGACACGGTCAAACGCGACGAGCCGCTCTTCGAGATCTCCACCGACAAGGTGGACGCGGAGATTCCCGCGCCGGCCGCCGGCGTGCTGGCCGAGATCCTGGTTCAGGAAGGCCAGACCGTCGCGGTCCAGACGATCGTCGCACGACTGGAAACCGATGCGTCCCTGGCCGCCGCGCCGGCTCCGGC
>JBEPVJ010000059.1:0-8306 GCA_041691095.1 Gemmatimonadales bacterium | reverse complement strand
AGGCGAAGGTGAGCCCCAAGGGGTTCTCCTGCCAGCGCCGCTCGAGCTTTTCAATTTCGCTGGAGAAGGCCATTTCCCCGCCCGTCCGATTGGGTCCCGGCCCGCCTGTGGGCCTCCGCCGGTCCCCAAAGGTCGCCAAAGGGGATGCGGATTACCATCCTTGAGATGCCCTGCCCTGTCCGTTAAGTTTTAGGGCTTCATACCCTTAGGCCTACCGGACGGTTCCCTCTCATGATGCAATTTTTTCGCAGCGCCGCCAAGCCGATCATCCTGGTGACGACGATTGCATTCTTCGTCTGGCTGGTCTACGACCTCAGCGGCCTGGGCAACGGAGGTGGCTTGCTGACAAAGACTTCCGTCGGCAAGGTCAACGGGACCACCGTAGACGCCAGGACGTTTCAAGCCTCGGTCCAACAGTCGATAGAAGGCCGCCAGCGCCAATCTGGTGCCTCGCTGAGCCTGGAAGAGTCCGCCCAAGTGCGAGACCAAGTATGGGAACAGGCGATCCAGGATATCATTTTCCGTGCCGAATATGACCGGCACGGCCTCAGGGTATCCCCCGAAGAGGTTGCTGAGGCCATCCGTACTTCCCCCCTCCGGGAGCTGACCCAAAGCCCGGAGTTCCAGACCGACGGCAAATTCGATATTACCAAGTACCAGCGCTGGCTCACCTCGACTTCGGGGCAGGCAGCGGTTCCATATCTCGAGGAGCGCTACAAGGACGAGCTGCTGCGCGGCAAGCTGATTCGTGGAATCATTGGAGACGTGTACGTCTCCGATGCGGCGCTGTGGGAGCGCTATCGGGACGAGAAGGAACAGGTGAAGGTCGCCTCGCTCAAGATCGACCCGGCTCTCGCCATCCCGGATCAGTCGGTCTC
The DNA here is from genome assembly GCA_041691095.1 of Gemmatimonadales bacterium. GTDB lineage: Bacteria > Gemmatimonadota > Gemmatimonadetes > Gemmatimonadales > GWC2-71-9 > JABFSM01. The sequence goes on along the minus strand of JBEPVJ010000059.1, from coordinate 7,428 downwards.
GGCCTCCTCACAGGAAGTCGACGACTACTACCGCGCTCACAAGGATGAGTTCAAGCGGTCGCGGGCGGCGTACCTGAGCTACGTGGCGGTGCCGCGTTTGCCTGACGCCTCGGATACCGCAGCCGCCATCGCACGCGCGCGCAGCATCCGGGAGGAGATCGTAAAGGGGACGCCGTTTGCCGAGGTGGCCAAGCGCGAATCGTCCGATACCCTCTCGGGCAAGCTGGGGGGAGAGCTCGGCGTCATGAACAAGGCCCAGGTGGATCAGGCGGTCGCCGACGCGGCCTTCTCGCTCCCCCTCAAGGCGATCTCCGACCCGGTGAAGAGCTCGTTCGGGTATCACATTATCCAGGTCGACAGTCGCACCGGAGACACGTTCAAGGCGCGCCACATCCTGGTGCCGGTCGAGGTTACCGGAACCCATCGAGACCTGCTCGATCGCCGCGCCGATTCGCTGGAGCAGCTTGCCGCGGAGCGGCTCGAATCCTCGGCGCTCGACACCGCCTCGTCGGCGCTCAAGATCGGTATTCGCAAATTGGGACCGCTGGTCGAAGGCAACCGGGCTTCCAGCATGGAAACCGGAATGGTGCCTGACGTTGGCGTCTGGGCCTTCCAGGCCAAACCGGGCGAACACAGCCAGGTGATCGAGGCGGAGAAGTCCTACGTCGTGTTCCGGCTGGACAGCCTGCAGGCCGAGGGAATCCCTCCGCTGGAGTCGATTCGGGGGACGGTCCAGGCCAGGGTACTGTTGGCCAAGAAGCGCGCCGCGGCCAAGGATCTGGGAACCCGTCTGGCCGCCCAGGCCAAGGGCAATTCGCTCAAGCAGCTGGCCGGCACTGGAATCGACTACTCCGAGCTCGGCCCGTTTGCCCGACTCTCTTCACCGTTACAGGATCCGAAGTTGATCGGTGCGGCGTTCGGGGCCACCAAGACGGATGTTGCCGGGCCGGTCGCGACGGACGAGGGTGTGTACCTCTTCCAGGGGCTGGACCGCATTCCAGCCGACTCCGCTGAGTTCGTAAAGAACCTGGTCACCATTCGCGCCGAGGCGTTGCAGGCGGCCCGGCAGAGCCGGGTCCGCTCGTACATCACCGCGTTGCGAGCGGCGGCCAAGGTCGTCGATCACCGGTCGGACATCTACAACAAGACGAACGCGCAGGCCGCTGCGGCTAACAACACGGTTCCGGTGCGCTGAACCCTGACCGCAAGCAGTCGCCACAAACGAAGCGGGGCCCGGCGAGCTGCCGGACCCCTCTCGTCTTGTTCCAGATGATCCTACTGCGAGAGCCGCTTGGGTTCACCGCTGGTCGGTGCGGGCTGTGAGGCCGCATCGATATGGCGGGCTGGGGTGCTGCGATCCTCGGGGAGATGGGTCACTGCCTCTCCGGCTTCCGAGATGCTTTTTTTGAATTCGCGAATGCCTTTCCCCATGGAAGCCCCGATTTCGGGAAGCCGCTTGGCCCCGAACACGAGGAGAACCACCACGAGGATGATCATGATCTCCGAAAAACCCAGATTACCCATATTTCCCCCGCGTAGGACCTAGAAGAGCGACTTTGCGACCAGGTATGCCAGCGCCACACCGATAATGCTCATGAGCGACAGGACAAGGCCTACCGGGCCGATGGTGAAGTGTACAACCAGCAGATTGATCGGAACAGGGCCGAACTCCGGAGACACCGAATAGGTGAAAAATGTCTTGGTCGGGCTGTCCGGGAGCACTGCCTTGAGAAACGCATTCAGAAAACCACCCACCAGAAACCCTACCAGCAAAACGCCGAGATAGAATCGAGGACGCCGGGGACCCTGTGCCATCAGCGCCTCCGCTCGAGGACGTACGTGAGGCTGGCGCGGAGGGTTTCCCGGGCCGGCGAAGGCCGGATCGCCTCGAGGGCAGCCTCGGCTCGCTCGCAGAAGGTATGGGCGCGCTCCCGCGCATACTCCAGCCCCCCTCGCTCGGTGACCGCATCGACCACGCGCGCGATCTCGAGCTCATGGGGCTGAGGGTTCCCCATCAGCGCCTCCACCTGGTTGCGCTGGGCAGGCGACATCTTGGGCAAGGCGTGGATCAGCGGCAGGGTGACTTTGTGCTCCCGAAGGTCGAGACCGACCGGTTTCCCGGTCGCCTCTTCATCGCCGGTGAAATCGAGCAGGTCGTCGACGATCTGAAATGCCATGCCCAGGCATTCGCCAAACTGCCGCATGGCCTCGCGCTCCTCGGGAGTCCCGGAAAGCGCCCCGACTTCACAGGCGCCGGAGATCAGCGACGCGGTTTTGGCGCGGATCAGGAGGTCGTAATCCGCCTCGGAAAAGGCCAGTGGGTCGTGCGCCAGAAGCTGGCGCATCTCTCCCACGGTCATCTCGTTGGTAACCCGAGAGAGCACCCGCAGCGGCTCCAGGTCGGCGAGCCGCACCAGCTCGATCACCGCGCGGGAATAGAGGTAGTCGCCCATGATCACCGCCACCTGGTGACTGAACAGGGCATTGATGGTGGGCATCCCGCGGCGAAGCACCGAATGATCCACCGCGTCGTCGTGCACCAGGGTCGCGAGGTGAATCAGCTCCACCACTGCGGCGAGAGGAAGCGAGCGCGCATCGGGAACCGGCGACGTCGCGGCGTCGGCGAGGAGCAGCAGGGTGGGCCGGAACATCTTGCCCTGCATCCGGGTCAGATGCGAATTGACCTGGGCGATCAGCGGAAAATCGGCCTCGATCAGTCGCCGGATTTCCTCCCGTACCCCGGCCAGGCGAGGCTTGACGTCCGCCTGAAGGGCGTCGAGCGTCACCGGCGCCGTTTCGGAGATCACCGAGGAGAGTCCGCCAGGATTCTGACCCGCTCGCCGAGATCGAGGAACCGGATATCCACCGCGAGCGCGCGCTCGTACAGCGGCAGCGCTTCCCGTCCCCGGTTCTGTCCCTCGAGGGACCGGCCCAGCCAGTAGAGCAGGCCGATCTTGTCGTCGTCGGTCCCGGGAACCCCTTCGAGCGCGCGTCGCAGCACCGCCTCTGAGATGGCGTATTGTCCCTTCTCGAAGAACGCGGCCCCGAGCTGCTCGGAAGTCCGGAGCCGGCCGTCGGGCGAGCGGAGCGCCTTCTGGAACTGGGCGATGGCTTCGTCGATCAAGCCCATTTCCTTGAACGCGATGCCCAGATCGTAGTGGGCCTGGAAATCATTGGCATCGAGGTTGGCCTCGATTCCCCGTTTGAAGTCGGCGAGGGCCTCGTGAAACGCCTGATCTTCGTTCTCGATTGGACTTTTCCGGTCGACCCGCATCCGGGTGTCGCGCGCGTGCTCATCGTCCATGATGAGCGCGCCCAGGTCGATGAAGTCGGAAGGCGGCGCTGCCGCCGGGGGCGGCGCAGGCGCGGGGTGGGCCGGCGCCGTCGCGGATGCCGCGGCGGCCGGCTTCGCAACCGGGGCACTCACCGGATACGGTGATATCTCCTCCCGCGGCGACATCGTCTCCAGAAGATCCAGCGCGGAAGACGCCTGCTCGTTGTGCGGATCGTGCTCGAGCACCCGGCGATAGACGTGGACCGCGTGATCGGCGGCGTCCATCCGAACCAAGGCGTCCGCCAGCTCGAGGTAGGCATTGACCAGTTCGGTACGCTGGCCGGCGCGGTAGGCAATCTCGACCTGCTTCTGGTACCGCGCGATGTTCTCGGGATCGGAGCGAAGCAGGTCGGTGCAGACGGTCAAGGCCTCGTCCCAGCGCCCTTCGGTTTCGAAGAGGCGGAGCGCCTCCTCCATGACCTGTATGCCCACATCGCGCTCGCCGGCGTCCATCGCCTGGCGGGCCCGCTCCAGTAGCGCCGCCCCCGGCTCAATGCCGAGCGTAGGATCGGCGCTGATCATCGCGTCTTCCAGCTGCAGGTACATCAAGTCTGCCGGCGTCGGGAGCGGCGGAGCCAGCTCGGCCGATTCAACTTCGAGCACCGAATCGACATCGTCGAACTCGGCGGCCTCCAGAATAGTGATAGAGTCCCCTTCCAGGGACGCTTCGCCGGCGCCCTCCTCCTCCCACACTGGCATCTCACCGGTTTCCATCGGCGGCCCGGTATCGATGGCCGCTTCGGTCAGATCGAGCATCGGGACAGAATCCTCGGACCGCGCGCCCTCTTCAGGAACCGAGGTTGCCGAGGTGATCAGGTCGAGCCCGTCGAGTGGAGTGATGTCGCTCTCCCAGGCCTGATCGGAGCCCGGCACCATGCTGGCGTCGACCGTCAGACTCTCGCCGACGGCGGCGTCGGGATTGAGCGACGCGGCATCATGCTCGCTCGACAGCACGATGATGCCGGGACCCGCGTCCAACTCTTCCGAAGCGCTGACCACCAGCCCGTCCATCGCCTCGACGCCTTCGGCCGGGGGGATCGCCTCTTCGCTGGTATCCAGAAAGACGAGATCGCCGGCGGACCGGTTGGTGCCAAGGGAGCTGGATTTCTCCACCGCAATGGCATGGAGGCGCTCTCGGGTCTTGCGCGCGCCGGTGGCATCGCCCCGCGCCTCGAGCTCGCTTGCCAGCTTCTCAAGCTGCTCGCGCGCATCCTCGTTTCGGGAGGAGGCGCGCAGCAGCTCCACCAGCATCAGGCGGATGTCAGGGTTGGCGTGGAACTGATCGGCGAAAAGCTTGACCGCGGAGAACGCCTCTTCGAGCTGGCCCACCCCGTTCATGCGATCGAGGTACTCCAGGAGATTCTTCTTGGCTTCGCCGACGAAATTCTTGCGGGCGTGCAGCTGGGCGAGGCGCAGGTAGGTGGCGGTCCGGCTGGGATTGACCCGCAGAATCTTGCCGCAGAGGGCGATCGCGTTGTTGAAGAAGCCCTGGTCGGCGTAGAGCTCGGCGGCTTGCTCGTAGGCTCGCAGCGAGGCCATGGTGTCGCCAGCCTTCATTTCCAGGTCGCCGACACGATTGTACAGTGCCGGGTCCTGGGTGCCCTCGCCTCCAGCCTCCTCGGCTTCGCGGATAGCCTGAAGGTAGACGTCGATAGCCCGACGCCACTCCTCCCTCTGCTCGAACTTTCGAGCCGCTTCTTTCAGCTTGTCCAGATTCATGCGGCTCGCGAGCGAAAGGGCCGGGCTCCAAAAGCTATGCAGCTTCGTAAGATAGGAAGACGGTGCGGCGGGGGGCAAGCTAGGAGCCGGGGGAGCGTCTAGGCATTCTCCGGATCCAGCAGCCCGGCCGCAACCGCCCTGGCAAGACGCTCGAGATCGGGTGCCGGCGGCCGATCTTCGGCCAGCGGCGGGACCGGCTCGGGCATGTCCCGAATTCGGCGATAGAGCGCGTGCACGCCCTTGCCGGGACGCAGTGGGAGCAGGAATTCGAGTCCCTGGGCGGCACAGAGGAATTCCGAGGCGACGACTCGCTGCGCATTGAGGAGGATCCGGCGCGCCTTATACGCGGCGGCCATACCCATCGGCACAAAGTCCTCCTGATTGGCATCGGTCGGGATCGACCCGATGCTCGCCGGATAGGCCAGGGTTCTGGACTCCGCCACCAGCGCGGCGGCGGTGATCTGCACCATCATGTGCCCCGAGGAGAGTCCGGGATCGGCGGTAAGAAAAGCCGGGAGGCCTTGGGAAAGATCGGGATTGACGAGCCGTTCGACCCGGCGCTCGGAAAGCGCCTGGAGAGTCGTCAGGGCTATCGCGAGAAAATCCAGGGCCTGCGCCACCGGTTGCCCATGGAAATTTCCTCCGGAGAGGACGTCGCCGTTGGGAAACACCAGGGGATTGTCGGTCGAGGAGTTGAGCTCGATCCGGGCAACATTAGCCGCGAAGGCTATCGCGTCTCCGACCGCTCCGAGCACCTGAGGCGTGCAGCGCAGGCTGTAGGCGTCCTGCACCCGCGGATCGTTTTCCCGGTGCGACTCTCGAATTTCACTGTCGTCCAGCAGCGCGCGTAACAGCTCCGCCGCTCGGCGCTGGCCATCGTGGGGACGATTCTCGTGAATGCGAGGATCGAAAGGGGTCGGCGTGCCCCGCAATGCCTCGAGGCTCATCGCCGCGGCTCCCAGCGCTGATCGCCAGAGGGTTTCCGCGTCATGAACCATCAACGAGAGGAGCGCCGTCTGGGCCTGGGTACCGTTGATGAACGCGAGTCCTTCTTTGGGGCCGAGCCGGAAGGGCGCTAGCCCCGCAGCGGTCAGCGCCTCGGCGGCTGAACGACGTTGGCCGCCGGCTACCAGCACGTCGCCCTCTCCCATGAGCGCGAGCGCGAGGTGCGCAAGCGGAGCCAGGTCGCCGCTCGCCCCGACGCTGCCCTGCTCCGGCACCCATGGAACAATGCCGGCATTGAGCAGCGCGATCAGCGCCGACGCGAGCTCGGGCCGAACCCCGCTGGTGGGGCGCAGCAGGACATTAGCCCGGAGCAGCATGATGGCGCGGACCACGCCGGCTTCGAGCGGATCGCCCACGCCGGCGGCATGGCTGCGAATGAGATTGAGCTGCAGCCGATCGAGCTGTTCCGGCGCGATGTGCACGTTGGCGAGCTTGCCGAAACCGGTGTTGATACCGTACATCGTTTCGCCCCGCGCCACCGCGCCGTCGATGATGGCGCGCGAGGCGCCGGCGGCGGCGAGGGCGCCGGCGTCAGCCTGGACAACCGTGCCAGGAGTCCGGGCAATGCGAACGACGTCCCGGACCGTGAGCGAGCGGCCGTCGAGAATCAGAGCTGGAGGCATCGCACTCACTAGGGGAAAGTGGTCTGGTTGTAGTCGAACTTGATGGCGGTGAAGTCGGTCAAGAAGACCGAGAACAGGAACGCAAAATTCCCGTTGGGACTCTTCACGAAGTTGAACGCCGCGCGCCATTCGTGCAGATCTCGGCTGAGGGAGATCTGCTGCGACTCGAATTTTCCATCCGTCACATTGTACTGCGTGGCCCAGGTAACGCCCCAGAAACGGGTCGGGCTGAAGGAGGTGTTGAAGTTGACGCTGCTCCGATTGGTCGAGGCCTGGGGCAATCCAGTTGGGCCGAGGGTGGGACGGGTGCGCGAGATGCTGATGGTGATGTTGGAGCTGAACGGGCGGCTGCCCCGTGAATACATCTGGTTGGGTTGGAGCAGCGACGCGCGGCGCACATCGCCGGGAAGCGCAACACCCCCGAACCCCAGCTGCGGCTGAATCGTGCCAGCGCTATCGGGCGCAGGGCGCTTGACCAGCCCGACCAGTGCCCCAAGGGACTGGAAGGTTCGCCCGGTGATCCCGAATCCCGCGTTACGCTTTCCAGAAACGGCGAGAACTTCGAGCTGCGCCGGCCGACCGGCCCGTCCCACAAATTGTGGGATACCGAAAAATTGAAGCCAGGGAGAAGGTCGCTCGCCAGGGTATTCGAGAGGGTCTGCGTGCTCCACCCAGTCTGCCCCGGCTGCTTCGCCCTTTCGATGTCGAAGGCAATCGGGCTGGTGCTGATGCTCAGCAGCCTGTACT
>JBEPVJ010000058.1:0-8331 GCA_041691095.1 Gemmatimonadales bacterium | reverse complement strand
GATACGACCTACGACCCGTGGCATTTGCCGTTCAACCGCCTCGACCTGTCGGCGGATGGAAAAATGGTGACGGTCGATTCCGGCCGACGCCGTTTCTCGTGTGACCGCACCGGGGAGAGCTGCCGGCCGGCGCCTGCGCTGGCGGCGGCGCCCAGCAACTCGGTGACCTCACCGGACGGGAAGCGGGCCGTGTTCATTCGAGACTGGAATCTCTGGATGCGGGACCTCGCCACCGGCACCGACGCCCAGCTCACCCGGGATGGCATCAAGGATTTCGGCTACGCCACCGACAACGCCGGCTGGACCACCAGCGATCGCCCCATCGTGCTGTGGTCGCCCGACTCGCGGAAGATCGCCACGTTCCAGCAGGACCAGCGCAACGTCGGCGAGATGTACCTGGTGGATACCCGGGTCGGTCATCCGCAGCTCAAGGCGTGGAAATATCCGCTGCCGGGAGACAGCGTGGTCACGATGATTCAGCGCGTGGTCATCGACGTGGATGGCGCCCGGGTCGTCCGCCTCCAGATGCCGCCCGACCAGCATCGCTCTTCCATCTGCGATGACGTGGCCTGCGGCGGCACCTGGGACGACGTGCAGTGGAACGCGGACGCCAGCCGGCTCGCCTTCGTGTCCACGTCACGGGACCACAAGTCCGCCTGGTTGCGGATGGCGGATGCCGCCACCGGACAGGTCCGCGAGGTGATGCAGGAGACCGTCCCCACCTTCTTCGAGTCGGGATATAACAAGGTCAACTGGCACTGGCTGTGGCAGAGCAACGAAGTCCTCTGGTATTCGCAGCGCTCCGATTGGGGACACCTGTATCTCTACGACGGCGCAACCGGCCGGCTTAAATCGTCGGTGACCACTGGGAACTGGAACGTGTTGCAGGTCCTCCGGGTAGACGAGAAGGAGCGGACGCTCTGGTTCGTGGGTGACGGCAAGGAGCCTGGCGATCCCTACTTTCGCCATTTCTACCGGGTACGCTTCGATGGCACCGGGCTCAAGCCACTCTCTCCCGAGGATGCCGACCATGACATTTCGCTGTCACCTTCGGGCCGGTATTTCGTCGACAGCTATTCCCGGCCGGATGTCGCCCCGGTCAGCGTGTTACGCGACGCCGACGGACGCGACCTGATGACCCTGGAAAAGACCGACATCTCCCGGCTGGTGGCCACAGGCTGGAAGCCGCCGATACCGATCACGGTCAAGGCCCGCGACGGCACGACCGATCTCTTCGGGCTGCTCTATCGGCCGACCGGCTTCGACTCCACCCGCAAGTATCCTATCGTCAATCACATCTATCCCGGCCCGCAGACCGGCAGCGTGGCGGGGCGGAGCTTCGTGGCGTCACGGAACGACGCGCAGGCGCTGGCGGAGTTGGGATTCGTGGTGGTGGAGATCGACGCGATGGGCACGCCGATGCGCTCGAAAAGCTTTCACACCGCCTACTTCGGCAACATGGGGGACAACGGCCTTCCCGATCAGGTGGCCGGCATGAAGCAGCTGGGCCAACGCTACTCCTGGATCGACCTGGACCGCGCGGGCATCTATGGACACTCGGGCGGAGGGTTTGCCGCGGCGGACGCGATGTTCCGCTACCCCGAATTCTTCAAAGTGGGAATTTCCGAGGCGGGGAATCACGACAATCGCCTGTACGAGGACGACTGGGCGGAAAAGTGGCAGGGGCTCCTGGTACGAAATGCGGACGGCACGACCAGCTACGACAACCAGGCCAACCAGATCCAGGCCAGGAACCTCAAGGGCAAGCTGCTGCTGGCCCATGGCACCATGGATACCAACGTGCCGCCCCTCAACACCGACGTGGTGGTGGATGCGCTGATCAAGGCGAATAAGGACTTCGATCTCCTGCTCCTGCCCAACCGCAATCATGGCTTCGGCAGCGAGCCGTACATGATCCGGCGGCGCTGGGACTATTTCGTGAAAAATCTGCTGGGTGCGGAGCCGCCGCCGGAGTACCAGATGCACGGCATGCAGCCCCTGTCGCCGGTGGTGCCGTAGCGTCAGGGCGACTGCAGTGGCTCCAGATAGCGCTGCACCTGCTCGATCCAGGCATCGAGCTCGGCGAGATCGTCGGGGGGCATGGGCGACCCCCGGTGCGCGTTTCCGATTCCTCGCCGTATCTGGACCAGGTCGGTGTGCAGGTCGAGCAACATCTTCCGCAGCGCCGTCGCGGCCTCGGGCCGCGCGGCCGCTTCCTGCGCCAGCGCCACGCGCCGAGCCTCGTACTTCCAGTGCTTCCGGCGCATCGCGGCCCAGAGGCGGAGCGGCGCGGCGCGCAGGAGCACCTTGTTCTGCATCGTCTTGAACTGATGCGGTGACAGGCGGCTGGCGCCGCGGTCGTCGGTGAGCACCAGCCCGAGTCCGCCCAGCGCCGCGAAGACCCACGCCATCAGGTGGAAGGCCGGATCTCCCACGAAGAACGGGCTGTGCGGCAGTGCTGCCGCCAGGATGAGAAGGTAGAGGTAGATCGACAGCGCCCACCGCAGCCAGACCCCGAAGTCACCGGCGCGGGCCAGCGGGTGAAGCAGCCCGTACGCCAGGCCGGCCAGCGCCCCCGCTCCCATCGCGACCCCCACCAGCAACAGGAGCAACAGCGGTCCGTGCCACGGGCCCAGCAGGTAGATCAGCGCGGCGAGCGTGGCGATGATCAGGATCTTCCCGCGGAGCCCGAGCGCCATGCCGAGGATGAACACCCCGCCGCGATAGACCGGGCGCGTCGGCGGCGAAAGGCGGATCTCGAAGTCGAATATTCTGAACAACATCGCGTCGATCGACGCCCGCTCCCATTTCATGCTGCCAGCGCCGGATGATGGGCCAACAGCCAGGTGATGGTGTCGGTCAGCGTCTCATCCCCGGGGCGGCTCCGATAGTCGAGCTCGGCTTCGGCGTATCTGGAACGCATCCCCCAGTAATGTGTCGCCATCTCGATCACGACCGGGTCAGGGAGGAGCTTGAGGGGCGCGCTGATTCGGGCCAGCCACCAGGCCATCCTGAACGGCAGGGAGACGGGGGGCGGCCGCCTTCCCGCGATCCGCGCCGCCGTCGCGAAGAATTCCTGGATACTCGACGCAGTGCCGGGCAGATGATACACCGGGCGGGGTACCGGAATCGTCATGGTGCGAACCATTGCCCTCGCCGCATCCCGCACATCCGCGAAATGCATTCCGCCCCGAACCAGGAATGGAACTCTGCCACGAAGGAATCGGCTCAAGTGGCTGGTCGAGCGGAACCGGTGGTCTCCGGGGCCGAGCAGCACCGGCGGCCGGACGATCACCAGCTCGAGGCCCAGGTCCTGGGCCATGTGCCGGGCTTCCCGTTCGGCCTCGATCTTGGACTGGTAGTAGGGCCAGCGGGAGACCACCGCTTCGCAGAAGGGCGATTCCTCGTCGGCGCTCGCGGCGGGATCGCGGAAGCATCCGACGGTCCCTGAGGTCGAGACGAACACCATTCGGCAACGCCGCTCGGCGGCGACCCGGACCATCGCAGCGGTGCCCCGCACGTTGGTGCGATAGACCTCGTCGGCGTCCTCGCGGTTGTGCCGCACCAGCGCGGCAAGGTGAAAGCTGCCGGCGAGGCCCTCGAGCTTCGGATCCCGGGTCCAGGATTCAGGCGCGGTAACCGAGCCGACGATGGTCTCGACGCCGGAGAGCGCGCCGGTCCAGTCCATCGCGGTCCACTCCTTTGCGCTGCGGACCAGGACGATGATCCGCCGCGCGGGCCCGGCAAGCCGGATTTCGTGGAGGAGGTGTCGACCCAGAAACCCGCTGGCGCCGGTGACGAGCCAGGGGCCCAGGCTCACGCGACCGGCTCCCGCTCGCAAATTCTGCTGGCGGCCCCGATGTTCGCGCCCACCGAGGCCGCATCCAGGTAGTGGGCAAATTGCTGGCGAAGCGTTCCGGCGATCAGCGGGTGCAGATCGGCAGGAGGGCGAAGCTGGCTCTCGAGCACCCGTCCCCCGCGATCCTCGATGAGCGCGCGCAAGGTCGCGGCGTTCATGCCATCCTCGGGATGGTGCGCGAGGTAGGCTTCGAGGTGATACGTGGTGATGGCGCTCGCATCCCGCAGCCGCTCGATCACTTCGAGGCTCACGTCGCCGATATCGGAGCTGGCGTCGAGATGGATCGGCTCACCGCAGGCGATGTGAATCCTTCCGAGATCGATCCGCCCCCGCCAGGCAGACGCAACCCAGGAAACCAGCGAGCCGATTCGCATCCTGGGCTTGGGGCCGCCGGCCAGCTCGGCGGCGAAGGCCGATTCCTCCGGCACGCGATCGTAGGTCAGCGCCACCGGAAGCAGCGTGCAGGGCGTGCCGGTGGCCTGGAGACAGCGCAGCAGTCCGCGCTTGGGCGGAAGGAATTGCCGGGAGCGGCTCCGCTGGCCCTCGACGAAGAACTCCAGTGTTCTGCCCTGGCGGATCAGCGCGTGCACCCGGCTGGTCAGCTCGGGATCTTCGCGCCCGGTGCCGCGGCGCAGGTAGAAGGCGTGCATCGCCGCGAGCACCCGGCCCAGCACCGGGATCCGTCCGAACTCCATCGTCGCGGCGATATGGGGAATTGGAATCCCGAGGTCGGGCCGGGCAAAGGCCAGATAACTCATCAGCACGAAGTCGAGGTAGCTGCGGTGATTAGGAACGATCACCAGCGCCGAGCCGGGGACGGCGGCGGCGCGGGCGGCTTCGAAGGAAGGGAGGTCCACCGTAACCCGCTCCACCGAGCGCCGCAGCACCTTGGTCACCACCCACGACGCGGAGCGGATCCACATGTTGCCGTGGGGTTGGCCCAGCGCCCAGCGGGCGTCGTCGCCGTGGCCGGCATGGTGCCGTCCCGCCAGCGGCCACTCGGCGAGGCTTCGCTTGAGGATGTGGCGGTACACGCCCCGGCACACCGTCTCGACGTAGCGGGTCGGTTCGAAGCCGCGGTCCAGGGGCTGCGAGGACTGGAACGCGAAGGAGCGGGTCGTAAAGTACGGAAAGACCTGGTTGAGATAGGCCAGCCGTACCCCCAGGGATCTGGCCTTGGTCCGCAGCCTCGGCGAGCGCGCCGCCGTCACCGCGACCGGCATGCGATGGTGCACCAGGTCCGCCATCCGGAAATGCAGGCCCTTGTGCCCCATGTAATGCATCTCGGGCCGCCGAGCCACCGGGTGCTGGCGATAGAAATCCCGGATTCCCTCCCAGCACTGCAGCACGGTGGGGGACAGCGCGAGTCCGGCCGTTGCGTGGCGAATGGCGGGACCGTCGTGGTCGTCGCAGGCCGCGAGAATGCGCTCGGCCACTTCATCCACCGGGATCAGGTCCAATCGAGAGGTGGAACGTCCCACCAGCGCGCGAAGATGACCGAGCCCGATCAGCAGCACGAACGCGCCGAAGCCGGAGGTGCTGTCGATCCACCCGGGGAAGGGGTGTTCCCGGCTGGCGGAGATGACGCTGGGCCGCACGATGGTGAGCGGCACCGCGCCGCGCCGGTCCGTCAACAGGTGCTCGGCGATGGACTTGGTCAGGGTGTAGGTATTGGGATGGCCGGAGCGGGTCAGGAGCTCCGATTCGATCACGGTGCCGTTTTCGATCGACGCCAGGAGCTCGTCCGCCGGCGCGGGCAACGGGCTCAGCGCTTCGGGGACTGGTGTGTCGTCGCTGGTATGCGGGGTGACATACGCGGTGGACACCGAGACGAATCGCTCGAGCCTGGTACATTGCCGCGCCAGCTCGAGCATGTTGAGCGCGGTGGTGATGTTGGACCGCGCCGCCGCGGCAATCGGCAGGTCGAAGCTCACCGAGGCGGCGGTGTGGATGAGATGGGTTATCCGCCGGGTGAGCTCGTCGCGCACCGCGCCGAGGCCCATGGCCAGATCTTCCAGCGTACCCTCCAGCACCGTCACCGCGGCGGTCCATTCGGGGGGCAGCCGGGAGAAGCAGGGCGACCCCGCCACCTCGCCGTCGAATCGCTGGGTGGCGTTCTTGTCGCCGCGGGGCCGGATGACCACGTAGACCCGCTCGACCCTGAGCGCCTCACGGCGCCGCATGAGCTCGGCCAGGACCACCTTGCCCAGGAATCCCGTCACGCCGGTGAGAAGAAAGGTCCGGCGCGGCTCAGTCATCGTGGGGCCCGGGAGTGGCGGAGGCGTTGGCGATGCCGAAGATGTTGCCCGGATCGACCGCGCGCTTCATGGCACGGGCCCAGGCCAGTGCGGCTGGCGACATCACCCGGGGAAGAAATCCCTGGCGCAGCTTGCCGACGCCGTGGTGGTGCGAGAGCGACCCGCCCGACTTGAGAATTTCGTCCCGCGCCGCGTGCTCCAGCCCGGCGTAGACCTCGCCAGGCCGGTCCAGGCCCTTATGGTGAAAGCCAAAATAGAAATAGACGCACACGCCGGTCTGATAGACCTGGGTCACCCGGCAGGTGACGAACGGCTTGCCGGGCAGCCCGAGCGCGGCGTATTCCTCGGCGACCCGGCGCTTCACGTTCTCGCAGAGCGAGAGTGCCTGGCTCCAGGACACCGAGGTCTCGAACGATTCTCCCAGGATGTGATGCTTCATCACGAAGTCGCGAATGTAGGCGATGCCGAAGGTGAGCTGGTAGCCGCGCTTCCCGTTCTCGGCTCCTGCGTGCATGCCGCCGTGGCGCCGGGCCATCCGGCGCACCGCCGCCTCCTCGGCCGCCACACCGCGGCGGGTCCCTTCGTACAGCATCGTGCAGGCCACCATGCGCCGGGGGTCGAATCCCTTGAGTTTCGTGGCGTAGAATTTTTCGAGCTTGCGGGTCAGCGTCTTCATACCGGTGGCGCGCGGCTTGAGCGTCTGGCTGAGCTGGAATTGCAGATTGTCCACCAGCCGTACGCTCGCCGGGGGCGATGCTTCGCGGGTCAGGTCGAAGAGGAACGCGACGCCTTTTTCGAAGCTGGGAAAGAGAATCGCGTCGTAGTGCTCGATCTCGGGAAGCGGGAAAATTTTGACCGTGGCCTTCGTGATCAGGCCCAGGTTCCCTTCGGACCCGAGCATCCAGCGCCGCGGATCGACGCCGGCGGACTCCCGCGGGGCCGCGGCGCTCCGGGTTAGGACCCCCGTGGCCGTGACGACCTGCAGGTCGAGCAGCAGGTCTTCGATGTTCCCGTATTTGTTCTTCTTCATGCCGCTCGCGTGGGTGGCGATCCATCCCCCCAGCGTGGAAAACTCGACGCTGTCGGGCTCGTGTCCCAGCGTGAATCCGTGGGCGGCAAGCTGGGACTGGATGTGGCGGCCCACCGCTCCGGCCTCGATGCATGCCATCAGGTTGACCGGATCGATCCAGAGCACCCGGTTGAGAAACCTGAGGTCGACCGAGACGATCATCCGGGCCTCGTCCACCGGGCAGCGCAGGGCATCGGTGACGTTGGTGCCACCGCCGTAGGGCACCAGGCAGACACGGTGACGGGTGGCGGCATCGACCAGCGCCGTCACCTGGGCCTCGGTCCGGGGGAAGACCACCAGGTCCGGCACCCGGTCGATGCGACCGTACTTGATGGAATACATCTCTTCCAGCGTGTGCCCGTGCCCGTGCCGCAGGCGAACCAGGGGATTCTGGGTGGCCGCCTCCGGGGGCAGGAAGCCGTGCACGTCGCGAAGGAAGGAGAGATTTTCCCGCGGTGCGGGCACTTCGGGCGGGTAGTGTGAATCGTGGGTATCGTCGAGGGGGAAGTCGATTTCCATGACGCCCTTGATCCAGGGCAGCAGGTCCGGCAACTCGGCGCCCGAGAGCGGGTAGCGTGATCCGGTCATGGTCACGCTGCCATTGGGCAAGACGGCAAATCCTGAATCGCGGAAGCCCCAGACGTCAGGGCTGATCGATTCCCCGTCGTCGGGCGGGGGGTCGCCGGGAATGATGCGAGACTCGCCAGCGTCTGTCATGGAGACAACTTATGTGGTGGGGGCCACCGGCGCGATACGATAGCGAAGCTGGTACCGCTCGCCGGTCCGGGCCTCCGAATCGCCCAGCGGATCACGGTTCGGGACCCAGTCGGACCAGGTGGTGTCCCGAGTGCCGGTCTCGCCGACGAAGAGCAGATCCCACACGTGGGAAAGGCTCTCGCCGAGCGTGGCGGAGAACATGCGGCGGGAATTTCGGGTCAGCAGCGCGATCGTACCGGGGACGGTGACGAAGCTGTCCTGTCGAGACACGGCGGCGAAGCCGAGCTGGGCGTACTGATTGGCGTTGGGTCCTTCGTAGAGGCTGGCCCGCAGGTTGGCTGCCCTCAGATCCTCGGGGATCCGCTGATCGGTCGGGATCCGGATCTCGAATTCGAGAATGGGACTCCGGCTGTTTTTCGTGAGGGGAC
>JBEPVJ010000057.1:0-8514 GCA_041691095.1 Gemmatimonadales bacterium | reverse complement strand
GGGCGTCGGCAGCGTCAGATGGGTATACGAGACCGGGCCCGGGACATCATCGATGGAGCGGGTTTCGGGGAGACTTTCGGCCATTCGCGGGGGCATGGGCGCGGGCGCGAGGTACACGAGGGCCCCAGGCTGGCCCGGACCGCCTCGGAGCCCCTTCCGGCCGGAGCGGTAGTCACGGTGGAGCCGGGCATCTATCTTCCGGGCTGGGGAGGCGTCCGGCTGGAGGACGATATCCACCTCACCGCCACGGGTGCCCGGTGCCTTTCCGACTGCCGCACCGAACTGCTGGAACTTCACTGATTCATAACGTCCACGTCTCACCGGCCCGGCCGGGAGCTCACGCACCCAATGAAACCGGATGAGATGAAAGAGGTCGCGCAGCTGATGCAAAAGGTCCCCGGACTCAAAGGGATCGAGTTCAAGGACGTCAAGCGCCTGGTCGACCTGCTCACCGAGTCGCCCGAGGTCGGGTCCATCGAGCTCAAGGGCTTCTTCGGCACCGGGGTGGTCATCACCCGGACCGGAGCGGCGTCACAGCATCCGATGATGATGCCGGCCGCCCCCCGCTCCGACCCAGCGGCCTACGCGGCCCCACTGGCCGCTCCGGCGGAATCATCCAAGCCGGCAGCGGCGGTCGCGACGCTCAAGGAAATCAAGTCGCCGATGGTCGGAACCTATTACGCCTCTCCGGAGCCGGGCGCCGACCCTTACCTCAAGGTGGGCGCGAGGGTGTCTCCGGGGCAGACGGTCTGCATCATCGAGGCAATGAAGATCATGAACGAGATCGAGGCGGAATTCGGAGGCGCGATCCGGGAAGTCTGCGTGGAGGATGCGCAGCCCGTTGAATTCGGTCAGGTCCTCTTCCGGGTGGATCCCAATGGCTGATCTGCAGAGCCCCGACGGCGCGGCGGTCGCCACCCCGTTCAATTTCAAGCAGGCGATTTCCCAGATGGTGCAGCGCGGTGGCTCGGACCTGCACCTCAAAGTGGGGCGCCCTCCGACGGTGCGCGTCAACGGCGAGCTGCTGGCCCTGCCAATGCTCGCCATCAAGCCGGAGGAGCTCAAACACCTGGCCGAGCAAATTATGACGCCGCGCCAGGTCAAGGAATTCGCCGAGAAGAAAGAGGCCGATTTCGCGATCGGCGTGCCGGGCGTAGGCCGCTTCCGCACCAACATCTACCAGCAGCGCGGCACCCTGGCCTTTGCGCTTCGCGCGATTCCCTACGAAGTGCACAACATCAAGGAGCTGAACCTCCCAGACGTGCTGGAGACGATTTCCCTCAAGCCGCGCGGGCTGGTGCTCGTCACCGGCATCACGGGCTCGGGCAAATCCACGGCACTCGCGGCGATGATCCACCATATCAACCGGCACCGCCGGGTGAACATCATCACGATCGAGGATCCGATCGAGTTCCTCCATCGGGACTCGATGGCCAATATCGCCCAGCGCGAAGTGGGCAGCGATACACTCTCCTTCGCGGCGGCCCTCCGTCACGTACTGCGCCAGGATCCCGACGTCCTCCTCCTCGGTGAGATCCGGGACTCCGAGACGCTGGATACCGCCCTTAAGGCCGCGGACACCGGCCACCTCGTGTTCTCTACTCTGCACACCACCGACTCGACCCAGTCGATCAGCCGGATTCTCTCCTTCTATCCGCCGCACCAGCAGGCCGAGATCCGCTCGCTGCTCTCGACCGCGCTGCACGCCATCGTGAGCCTGCGGCTGGTGCCTCGCGCTGATGGGCGTGGCCGGGTGCCCGCCTGCGAGGTGCTCATCAACACCGCCGCGGTCGCGGAGAACATCCGGAGCATCGAGAAATCGCTCAACATTCCCGATCTCATTTCCGATGGGTCGGTATCGTACGGAATGCAGTCGTTCGACCAGTCGCTGATGGCCTGGTTCAAGTCTGGCGTCATCAGCTACGACGCCGCGTTGCATTACGCCACCAACCCCAGCGAGTTCGCTCTCCGTGCCGCCGGGGTCACTGCCGCGTCGGATCGGACCTTCACGGAGCCCGATGAGGAGTCGGCGGGGTCGCCGCAGGGCATGATGCGGGACGTGATGCCCTAGATGTTCAACAAGGTGTTGATAGCGAATCGCGGCGAGATTGCGCTGCGGGTCATTCGCGCCTGCCGGGAGCTCGGCGTCCAGACCGTCGCGGTGTACAGCGAGGCGGATCGGGAGTCGCTGCATGTGCGGTTCGCCGATGACGACGTGTGCATCGGGCCGGCCCCCAGCCGGCAATCGTACCTCAACATCCCCCGCATCATCGCGGCCGCGGAAATCACCGGGGCCGATGCGATTCATCCCGGCTACGGGTTTCTTGCCGAGAACGCCGAGTTCGCCCAGATCTGCAAGGCCTCCAAGATCACGTTCATCGGGCCCAGTGCCGAACAGATCATGGCCATGGGAGACAAGGCCTCGGCACGGCGCTTGGCCAAGGAAGCCGGCGTTCCGACGGTGCCCGGCTCCGAAGGGATCATCGAGAATCCCGAGGCGGCGCAGGCGGTGGCCGAAGAGATCGGGTTTCCGGTCATCATCAAGGCCACCGCGGGCGGCGGCGGGAAGGGCATGCGGATCGCCCACGACGCCGAGCAATTCGAGCAGCTGTTTTCGCTGGCGCAGAACGAGGCGCTGGCCGCCTTCGGCAACGGGGACGTGTACGTCGAGAAGTACCTGGAGCAGCCTCGCCACGTCGAGTTCCAGGTCATGGGCGACGCCCACGGGCGGGTGGTGCATCTGGGTGAGCGCGACTGCTCGGTGCAACGACGCCATCAGAAACTGATCGAGGAGAGCCCGAGCCCCGCCCTGACCCAGGCGCTGCGGAGCAAGATGGGCGAATCGGCGGTTGCGCTGGCCGCGGCCATCGGCTACATCGGGGCGGGGACCATCGAATTTCTGCTCGACACCGACGGCAAGTTTTATTTCATGGAAATGAACACCAGGATTCAGGTCGAGCATCCGGTCACCGAGATGGTCACCGGATTCGATCTGGTCAAGGAACAGATCCGGGTGGCGGCCGGGGAAAAACTCAGCTTTCCGGCGGAGCTCAACGGGCTCCGGGGCCACGCGATCGAGTGCCGGGTTAACGCCGAGGACCCGTACCGGAACTTCCAGCCCTGCCCCGGGCACATCACGGCGTACCATCCCCCCGGCGGTCCCGGCGTCCGGGTCGACACCCACGTGTACGCCGGATACAACGTGCCTCCCTACTACGACTCGCTGCTCGCGAAAGTGATCGTGCACGGCCGCGACCGCGCCGAGGCACTCGCCCGGATGGGCCAGGCGCTCGACAGCTTCATTCTCGAAGGGGTCACGACCACCATTCCCTTTCTCGCGCGGGTTATTCGCTCACCGGTGTTCGTGTCGGGACGGGTAGACACCCGGTTCCTGGAACGCGAGAGCCATCTGTTTCACCGCGAGCCATGAGGCTCGACGTCTTCTTCTCGGCCGCCGGCCTCGCGCCACAGGAGGTGGCGGGACGACCGGTATTCGTGAAGGACGTGCTTCGGGCCACCACGGTCATCTGTGCCGCCTTGTACAACGGCGCCAAGGGCATTGTGCCGGTGGCCAGTGTCGACGAGGCGACACGCATGGCGCAAACCCTCGGCCCCGAGGATGTGATCCTCATGGGAGAGCGCAATTCCCAGCCGATCGAAGGATTTCCGCTGGGCAATAGTCCGCTCGAGATGACCGAGGCGAGCGTCCGCGGGAAGACGCTGATCATGTCCACCACCAATGGCACCCGCGCGCTGCTCGCTGCACAGGGCGCCTCCGAGGTCTACGTTGCCGCGGCGGCCAATCTCCACATGGCCGGCGAACGGGCCCGCCAGATCCTGGAGACCGGCAAGGACCTGGTGATCGTCTGTGCCGGCAAGGAAGGGCACTTCGGACTGGACGATGCGTATGCCGCCGGGCGCCTCGCGCTCGAGGCGATCGAAGGCCGGCGGCGTCGCAAGGGGTTGAATGATTCGGCGCTGGTAGCCGTCGACCTGGCTCGCCGTTTCGGCAAAGCCTGGGAAAGACCCCTCACGATTTCGGCTGCCGGCCGGCAGCTTGCCAAGCTCGGTATGGAGGCGGATGTGGTCGACGCGGCGCGAGAGAATGCCTATCCGGTGCTGCCGGTTTTTCGCGATCGGCGCATCACCACGGCTGCGGCGGCGTGAGACCGGAAGACCGGCGTCGCTTTTCCGCCGTGGCCGCGCTGGTCCTGGGCGTCTTCCTCGGCTTGACCCTGATCCGCGCTATTCCAACCGGCCCGCTCGGACACGGACTCGGCACCTTCCTCTGGTGGACACTGGGCGCCGGGGCGGTGGGGCTTCCGTTGTTGGGGCTGGGCCTTGCGCTGGCGGGTTTTGACCGCGCAGGGCGGCTGGACATGAAGCGGGTTGGTGCCCTCGTCAGCGGCCTGACCCTGCTGATTCCATTCTCTATTGGTATCGCGGCCAACGTGACGGCCGACGATTTCCTGGGAACCCTGCAGGAGTGGGACTTGCGGGCCCGTGCCACCGGGCTCATCGGAGGATTTGCGGCGCGGGGTGTGATTCAGACGATCGGCCAGCCCGGCGGATTTCTGCTGGCGTTTCTGGCGCTCTCCGCGCTGACGCTCGCCACCCTGGCTTGGCACCCGCTGCACCGGCTGGAGAAAAAAGCGGAAGGGGCGGACGGTGGAGACGGGCGCATCTCCGAACGGGTAGTCCTACCGGCCGAGGAAGCGGACGAAGGTGAGGACGACGACGATGATGGCGGAGTGATTGCCGTCGTGAAGGCAAAGGTTGCCAAAAAGCGTGAGACGAAGCCGAGACCCGAGTCGGTGGTGGAGCGATTGCCAGCACGCGGTCCGGCCCCACACGATGACATGCTCCCCCCGATGACGCTGCTCAAGTCTCCCCCTGCGCAGGATACCGCGGCGGACACCGCGCAGCTCGACCGCCTGGGCCAGGCCCTCCTGGACACGCTACGTACCTTCAAGGTCGAGGGCACGCTCGCCGGCCGGACCAGCGGCCCGGTGGTCACCCAGTTCGAAATCGTTCCGGCTCCGGGCGTGAAGGCAGGGCGACTGGTCGCCCTGGCCGACGACCTCGCGATCACCATGCGCGCGATGAGCATCCGGGTCGCCCCGATCCCCGGGAAGGGCGCGGTAGGAGTCGAGGTGCCGAACCCGACGGCGCGGATGGTCACGCTGCGCGAGTTGCTGGAGGCACCGGAATGGCGAGTCCGCTCGGTATTGCCGATCGCGCTGGGCCGCGACCTGGAAGGCAAACCGGTGGTTACCGACCTCGCCAAGATGCCCCACCTGCTGATCGCCGGCGCGACCGGGTCGGGCAAATCAGTGGCGATCAACACCATCATCACTGGCCTGGTGTACCGATATACAGCGGCCGATTTGCGCATGCTGATGATCGACCCCAAAATGGTCGAGCTCTCGATGTACAACGCACTGCCGCACCTGCGCCACCCGGTCGTCACCAACAATCACGATGCGGCCCGGGTTCTCAAGTGGGCCGTGCACGAGATGAATCGCCGATATGAGCTCTTGCATGCCAACGGCGCGCGCAACCTTGCCGACTTCAACCGCAAGGTGGAAGAGGGAAAGCCCCTTAAGATGCCGGCCCGCCCCAAGCCGACGCTCACCACCATCAGCGCGGAGGCGGAGCCCGGTGCGCCGGAGCCGCCGCAGGATGAGGTCTACGGAGAGGGGCGCCTGCCGTATCTGGTGATCATCGTCGATGAGCTCGCCGACCTGATGATGACGGTGCAGGGCGAGGTGGAGACGCCGCTCGCCATGCTGGCCCAGAAGGCGCGGGCCATCGGCATTCACCTGATCCTGGCCACGCAACGGCCTTCAGTGAACGTGATCACCGGCCTCATCAAGGCCAATTTCCCGAGTCGAATCGCGTTCCGGGTGGCGTCCAAAGTGGACAGCCGCACGATTCTCGACGGGAACGGCGCCGAAGCGCTGCTGGGAAACGGTGACATGCTGTTTCTGCCCCCCGGCAAGAGCGAGCCGATGCGAATCCAGGGGGCCTTCATCGGTACCGAAGAGACCGAAGAACTGATGCAGTGGTTTACCGACCGACGGGAGGCGTTGGCGCAAAAGCGCGCCGAGGAAGACATCCTCGCCTTCATGAAGGCGCAGGAGACCGAGACCGATGGCGGCGCCGAGGGTAGCGACAATGGCGATCGGGACCAGCTCTTCCGCGAGGCCGCGGAAGCGTGCATTCAGAATCAGGGCGGCTCGACGTCACTGCTGCAACGAAAGCTGCGTATCGGCTACGGGCGGGCCGCCCGGGTGATTGATCAGCTCCACGCCGCCGGAATTCTGGGGCCACCCGATGGCAGCAAGCCCAGAGAAGTATTGATCGGGCTTTCGCAGCTGGATGAGTACAGTCGGTAAGAGGGTAAGAGGGTAAGAGGGTAGGCGCTTTCTCCTCGCGTTGGTTTGTATCGGCTCCGCACGTGATTGGTTCCCTCCTGCAGCACGTCGCGCATTATTGTCGGCCATGCCCACGGCACGCCCTCCCAAACCCGTCAGCGAATGGACCGACGCCCGGCACCGCCGCGGGTACGCCGGAGAGAAGGCGGCCATGTCCTTTCTCCTTCGCCAAGGCTGGCGCATCGAGGCACACCGGTTCCGGCTCGGCCATCACGATCTCGACATCGTGGCCCGCCTCGGAGGCCTGGTGGCCTTCGTTGAGGTAAAGACTCGCCGCTCAGTCCGGTTCGGACAGCCTGCAGAGGCGGTGGGCCGAAGGAAACAGGCCATCATGACTCGGCTCGCGGAGCTCTGGCGGGTTCGGTTCGGGCTTCCCGGAGATCGGTATCGCTTCGACGTCATCACGGTGATGGAGGGGGACTCTTCCACCTCTCCACAGCTTACTCACATCGAGGGGGCGTGGCGTGGTGTGGGGAAGTGAATAAGTGCCTACTTGTTTCGGCTAATATTCGGCATTAGCTTGTGTGAGAGTATTATTGTGTAGCAAAATCAGTCACAATATCACCAATGAGGATTCCGATGGCCGCACCCGATGTCAAGGAAGCCAAACTCGATGGGGAGCGGCGCAAGGCGCTCAACCTCGCCATCTCCCAGATCGAAAAGCAGCTGGGCAAGGGTTCGATCATGCGCATGGGCTCCGAAACGCGGGAGCGAGTCCAGGCCATCCCCACCGGTGCCATCAACCTCGATGCCGCCATCGGCATCGGCGGGGTTCCCCGGGGCCGCATCACGGAAATCTATGGGCCCGAATCCTCGGGCAAGACCACGCTCACGCTGCATCTCGCCGCCAACGTACAGCGCGCGGGGGGCGTGGCCGCCTATGTGGACGCCGAGCACGCCTTAGACGTCGAGTACGCCCGCAAACTCGGGGTGGACGTAGACAATCTCCTGGTGTCTCAGCCGGATACCGGGGAGCAGGCCCTCGAAATCGTGGAGATCCTGGTGCGTTCCGGCGCAGTAGATATCGTAGTCATCGACTCGGTGGCGGCACTGGTCCCCAAGGCGGAAATCGAAGGAGAAATGGGAGACAGCCACATGGGTCTCCAGGCTCGGCTCATGAGCCAGGCACTCCGTAAACTGGCCGGCGCCATCAACCGCTCGAACTGTGCGGTGGTGTTCATCAATCAGCTCCGTGAAAAGATCGGCGTGATGTTCGGCAATCCCGAAACCACCACCGGCGGCAAGGCACTCAAGTTCTATGCGTCGGTCCGGCTCGACATCCGTCGTATCGGCCCGGTCAAGGAACGGGAAGCGATCATTGGCAATCACGTTCGGGTCAAGGTCGTCAAGAACAAGGTGGCGCCTCCGTTCAAGCAGGCGGAGTTCGACGTGATGTTCGACGAGGGCATCAGCCACTGCGGGCTGGTCGTGGACATCGCCGCGGAGGCCAACATCATTCAGAAGTCGGGCGCCTGGTATTCCTACGGTGAGCAGCGGATCGGTCAGGGCCGGGAAAACGCCAAGCTCTTCCTCAAGGACAACCCCACCCTGATGACCGAGGTGGAAGCCCGCGTCAAGGAATTCCTTGGTATGAAGGCCGGCGCTGTCGCCACGGTCCAAGGTGATGACGGCGACGCTGATTGAGCCGGAAACTCTGCGCGTGGTCGGGGCGGTCATCCCCGACCCGCGCAGGGCTGGAAGTGTGCGAATCATGGTGCAGGGGCGCCCGCTCCTCACCATCCCGCGGGAGGTCGCAGAACGAGAGCGGCTCGAGCCAGGCATGGCACTGGAGCCGGGCGTCTTTGCTCGCCTCTCCGAGGCGGCCGACGAAGAGGCCGCGTTCCGGACCGCTCTTCGGTACCTGGAGCGTCGTCCATTCGCAGCCAGGGATCTCGCACGGCGGCTGGTGCTCAAGGGCCACCCCCCCCGTGCCGCGGAAGCGGCGCGCGCGCGGGGAGAGCGAATGGGCTTGCTGGATGATGGGCGGTTCACCCTGCACTACGTACAGACCCGCGCCGCCCGAGGGCGCGGGCCGCTCCGGCTGCGCAGAGACCTGTCTCTCCTCGGGGTAGAGCGC
>JBEPVJ010000056.1:0-8531 GCA_041691095.1 Gemmatimonadales bacterium | reverse complement strand
AAATTGATGTTGCCGTCGAGCAGCACCGTGATGGGACCCGACCCGTCGCTGCCCGTCACCCGGGAATCGGGCGCATCGGTCAAGGTATCGCTGATGATGGCCCCGGTGATGATGACCAGAGCGGCGTCCTGGGTTCCGCCGGCAGCATTGGCCGCAGTAGCCGTGTTGAGCGGCAGGGGAATCGGCGCAGGCCTGGCCCCGAACCGGGAGATGACTGCATTGTCGAGCGTCGGCTGGCCGGCCCGGCTCGATGCAACACCGATCACACTGACGCTGTCTCCAGGATTGTTGCCAACGAGACCGGCCCGAAGCGAGACCCGCGTGAGACGGATCTGGCCCGAGCTGTCTGCCACGTAGGAGGTCGTGTCCCGGAACGACTGCACACCGGCCAGCACGACCCCGCGAATAAATGCCCGCGTGCCGATGGGAAGCAGCCGGGCCTGGCGAATGGAAACTTCGGGAAATCCGAGCCGGATCCCGACTTTCTGATTGGTGTCGGCGACCGCCACGACCACGTGGGCGGAATCGATTGCAACGACGCTGATCGAATCACCGATACTGGCAGGATCTACGGTGATGGTGTATTGGCCAAGCGGCACGTTGTTGAACCGCGCAATGCCGTTGACATTGGTGGTGATGGTCTGGATCGGCTTGCCGCCGCCGAACGGGCGGAGTGACACTTTGGCGCCAGGAAAAAGTGTGTCGATACCGGCCGTGAATGTGTGCGAGCCATCCCGGTCCAGGAATGCCTGGGCGGTGACGGAATTGGTGCGGAGCGGGCTCGACCCCAGGTCGGAGCCGGCGTTGGTGCACGCCGCAGCCGCAAGAAGAAGTGCCGTGACGAGCAGGGACGTACGCATAGTCGAGGTCATCGTTTAGTACTCCACACGGAGGCCGAACCGCACCAGCCTTGGCTCTCCCCGCCGGCTCAGCAGCGAGCCGAAACGCGGGTTGGCGAGCAGGGGCAGTGTGACACCGCCGTTCGCATCGGTAGTGAGTGTCTTGCTCGGATCGATCAGC
Organism: Gemmatimonadales bacterium; assembly: GCA_041691095.1. Taxonomy (GTDB): domain Bacteria; phylum Gemmatimonadota; class Gemmatimonadetes; order Gemmatimonadales; family GWC2-71-9; genus JABFSM01. The sequence continues at coordinate 7,511 of JBEPVJ010000056.1, read as the reverse complement.
ACCGCGGCGTGGTCCACGATGCCGGTACTGCTGGAAACCACGTTGAATGCGTCGAGCGTGAAGGCGAGCCAGGTACCGTTGCCCTTGACCGGCACGTTCACCGCAAACCGGAGGTCGAGCGAGCCCACGGCCTTGTCGCGACAGCTGTTCCGCTCCGCGAAGCCGCCAACGACGCCACCGTCGCAGGTAGCGTAGGCTCCCGTGGTCGTCGGCACGCTGGTCGCTTGCGCCGGATCATTGTTGCCGGACAGATCTCCGTTTACGTCCACGCCTCTGCGAAAGCCCGGCGTGAAAGGCAGCCCAGAGCGGAACCGGCCCTGGACGCCCAGCGATATCGGGTAGTGTCCACCGGACCGATACTCTGCCGAAGCGGCGAGCCGGTGCGGGATGTCGAGATCGGAGCGGCCCTCATCCCAGTTGACGCCGTTGATTCCATCGGGAAACGGCGAGAGGTGATCAGCCGGATCGGGTGACAGCGCGCCGATCATGTTGTCGCGGGTGCGCGAGTAGGTATAGGACGCCATCAGCGCGATTCCTCGCGCTACCTGTCGATCGACCGAGGCGGTGACCTCATAGTGATCAGAAAACCCGGACGGCGCGAGCTCGCTGACAATGTCGAATCCCTGAAACCGCCGGCTCACGCCCAAGGAGGCGCTCACCAGGCCGCCATCCTGAACCAGTGTTCCGTACACCGGCCGCTGCTCCTGGGTCTGTCCCGACGGGGTCGAACTGCGATTGAGGTCGATTCGGCGAAGCAGATAGTCGGTGTGATGATAGCTGCCGACGACCTGGACCATCACACCCCCGCGGAGGGAGCGGCTGATGGCGAGGTCGCCCTTGAACGTCTTGGGCGCGTGGTAGCTCTTGCCGCCGGTGAAGAAGGTGAGGCTGGCCCCCTGGCTTGGCGCAATCGTCGCATCGGGGAGTGCCGGCCACGAGGAGAACTGGCCCTGACCCCGCCGAATCGTCACGTCGCCGTCGGAAATCACCGCCTCGGCGAACGTGGCAGGGTCGAGGCCGCTGGTGTAGATGCCAGTGCTTCCCTGGACCACCCACTCTCCACGGTTCTGCACGTCCCACACGAAACCCAATCGAGGCTGCAGGCCTCGGCGATCCTTCGGCACCGAATCGTTCCGGATTCCGCTCGCGATCGCCCAAGGCTGGTTGAGGGCGATCTTGTTCTTCGGCACGGTCTGGGTCTGATAACGCAGGCCGAACAGCACCGACAGCTCGGGCGACACGCTGAAGGCGTCCTCTACGTATAGCCCGATTTCGGGCAAGGAGAACTTGGCTTCCGCGCTGGTCGCCACCGACTGATCGAAGGTGCCCCGATCGGCCCCAAATCCGTCCAGGTCACCGAAGAGAAACACCCCCCCGGCGCCGTACCGATAATTCTGGCGATAGTTGACATAGTCCACCGAAAGCCCGGCCTTGATGGCGTGCCGGCCGGTGACGTACTGAATTCCGTCGCTCACGCTCAGCGTCTGGGTATCGAATAATGCAGGCAGCGCCGCATTGCCCGAGAGACCGACGCCCTCGGTCACGAGGGAGGTAGACGGTAACGCGGACGAGGTCCAATCTCTCCGCGCACCGGAGAATCCCACCCTGAGCTCGTTGGAAAGCTGGACACCGGTCGACGTCAGCGAAAATCCCGCGGAGAGGTCGCGACCGTTGAGCGCGCTGCCCGCGCCATTGGACAGGTCGGTGCCGAGGACTGGATTGGTTTCCTTCCAGGAGGTATAGCCGGCCCGGATTAACAGGGCGCTGGTGGCGGAGACCTGCCAGTCGAGCCGACCAAAACCGCTCCCCCCCTTCCAGGTCCGTACCACCGGGGAGACCGCACCGCCCAAAGGAGTGTGGAACGAATCAGCCCCGATGTGGGGCAGGGTTTCCCGGAGCGAGGCCGCGGCACCGAGATAGTGCGACGTGTCGGCCTCCCAGGGAAACGCCGATGGCATCTGCAGCGATTGATAGTCCGCGCGGAAGAAATAGTGGGCCGTATCCGGCACCAGCGCGCCACTCAGCGTCGCGCCGACCTGGAACGAGCTCGCGGTGCTGTCCGAGGGATTGAGAAGGCCATTGCCACCCAGCTTGGCCGAGCTCCAGGTTGCGTACGGGGCGATCTGGACCTTGTTCGAGCCGGTCCTGGTCTGCAATCCGAGAATCGAGCCGGCGACACCGCGCCATTCGGCGTCCGGCGCGCTGCCGAAGATCTGGGCCTGCTCGATTCCGTCGCGCTGATACAATGGCGACGATGCCGGCTCGCCCGGAAGACCGGGATGCCGGATCAATTGTTCCGGGATCCCATCGACGAAGAGCCGGCTGCGCGACCCGGTAAGCCCGCCCGCCATCTCCGCGAAGCCGGAGCGCCCGTCCCGGGGCTGGGCCACTTCCGTGACGGAACGAGACAGATTGGCCGCATCGCGGCGATAGTCGAAAGCGAGCAACTGGCGGTCCGAGACGATACGCCCCATTGCGCCCGAGCTGGTGCCGGGCTGCGCAATTTCGGTGACCGAAGTGATCGGAGGAGGCCGCTTCTCGAGTGTGAAAGAGACGGTGGTGCTGCGTCCGGACGCCACCACGATGCCGGTGCGCCGAACGGGCTGGTATCCCACCACCTCGACCAGGATCCGATAGGTCCCGGGCAACATCATGCGCACGCCGAAGGTTCCGTCCGACTTGGTCTCGAGGTTGCGGACCGGAGTGCCGGCGCTACTCTCGAGTGTCACCGCGGCCGCGCCGATCGGGGCGCCCTCGGCGTCCTGAACGGTGCCCCGGAGCGCGCCGGCGGTAATGCTCTGGGCGAAAATTGCCGGGCTTCGTGATACCGAGGCCGATATGACTCCGAGCGCTACGGCGCAGAGTCGTCCAATCATGCGTCTCCGCACGCCTGACATTCGGTATCCTGGTCTAAGTGTTGGCTTTGGAAAGCTCTTGAAACAGTCACATATGTACTGCAGAATGGATGCCACATTGCCCATACCGTGAACGGGAGGTTGGAGCAACACTCTGGTCTAAAAATTTGGCTTTGTGCCACACTGTGCCGCAAAGATACCACAGTTTGCCCTGGGAGCCGGAGGGAAGCTCGGCCGTTCTGTGGGAGTGGCGCTGGCACTGGAATCGCTAATCTTCCGTCTGTGACCACTGTTTCCCCTAGCCGACCCCTCATTCCTGCCCCCATGTCCGAACCCTCGCAGCCGTCGAACCAGGACCCGCAGTGAGCCAAGGCAGCGAGTACGCCTTCCCCGCCTCGTTTGCCCAGCGACGGCTCTGGTCCGTCGAGCAGACCGAGGCGACGGGAGGGGCGTACAACGTCTCGTGCGGGCTCCGGTTCAACGGTGAGCTCCATATCGATCGCCTGGCCGCTGCATTCAATTACCTCGACGACCGCCACGAAATTCTGCGCACCACGCTGGCCATCGAGGCTGGGGAGCTGCGACAGGTAGTTCGACCGCCCGGATCTTTGTTGCTGCGCCTGGAAAGACTCGAGGGCGGGATCGTTTCGGCCGAGTCGGCGCTTCGACTCCGGCTCGAGGCGGAAGCGGCCGCACCATTCGACCTTGCGGCTGGACCGCTCCTCCGCGCAACCCTGTTCCGCCTCGGCGCGCGAGATCACGCGCTCGAAATCACGATGCATCACAGTATCGTGGATGCCTGGTCGATAGACATCCTGGTGAAGGAACTGGCGGCCGCGTATAACGCCGGACCGGAGCAGCCCGCGCTCGCCCCCCTCCCGATTCAATATGCCGATTTCTCGGTCTGGCAGATCGAGGCACAATCCGGCGAAGGCATGGCCGGAAAACTGAGGTACTGGCAGCAGGAGCTCGCCGGACCTCTTCCGACACTCGAATTGCCGATCGATCACCCTCCCTCGCCGACGCAAACGTATGAGGGCTCGCGGATATCCCTCGAGATTGGTCCCGAGATCAGCAAACCGATTCGCCGACTGGCCCGAGAAACCAATGCGACCGTCTTCATGGCGCTCCTGGCCTCGTTCCAGGTCTTCCTGTACCGCCACACCGGCCAGACCGATGTGATCGTCGGGACGCCGGTCACCGGGAGGACCCGGCGGGAGACGGCTGATCTGATCGGATTTTTCCTCAACATGCTCGCGATCCGCGTCGATTTCACCGGCGATCCGAAATTCCGGGAGATCATTGCCCAGGTGCGCGACAAGGTCCTGGGCGCCCTCGACGCGCAGGAAGTTCCCTTCGAACACCTGGTGGATGTGCTCCAGGTCCGCCGTGATCTGAGCCGGCATCCGATCTTTCAGGCGGTCTTCGTCTATCAGCTCGCGCCGGAGCCGGTACCGGTGTTCTCCGGGGCAACGGTGGAACGGCTGCCGAGCGTACCCAGCCGCACCTCCAAGTTCGACCTGATGCTGTCCATTACCGACGACGGGCACGGTCTAGCGGCGGAGTTCGAGTACAACACCGGACTCTTTGATGCGGAAACGGTCCGGAGGATGGCCGAGCGATACCTCGTGCTCCTCCGCGGCATCGTTGCAGCCGCCGATGAAGGGTCGGCACCGGTTTCCCTGTTGCCGTTGCTGCCACCGGACGAGCGCAGCGACCTGTTGGACCGCTGGAATCAGACGACCACCGACTACCCGCGCGATGCGACCATGGTGGCGCTGTTCGAGCAGCAGGCAGATCTCGCGCCGGATAGTGTTGCGGTGATCGTACCGCGAATCGGTACGCCGCAGCGGATCACCTACCGGGAGCTCGACGAGCGGGCGAACCGCCTGGCTCGCCACCTTCAAGACGAGGGCCTCGCCCCCGGGTCGGCAGCCGGGATCTTGCTCGACCGGTCGGCCGAATTCGTGGTCGCCATCCTCGCCACCCTCAAGGCTGGGTGTACCTACGTTCCTCTCGATCCCTCTCTCCCCGCCGAGCGTGTGCGCAGGATGCTGGAGGAGGCCAACGCTGCGCTGCTCGTCACGACGAGCCGCATTGCGGCAAAACTCCCGCGGGGCGCAACCCCGGCCGTCTATCTCGACGGGGCCGGGACGGGAAGGGGCGGCGAAGCCGCCGGCAGACCGGCGCTGATCCATAACCCGGATGTCCCGGCCTATATCATGTACACCTCCGGATCGACCGGGCAACCCAAGGGAGTGGCGATTCCCCACCGCGCCATCATCCGCCTGGTGCGAAACACCAACTACGTGAGTCTCTCGAGCACGGACGTCATCCTTGCCTGTGCGCCGATGGCGTTCGACGCCTCCACATTTGAAATCTGGGGGAGCCTGCTGAACGGTGGACAGCTGGTTCTGTTCCCTGACGACGTGCCCCACCCGAACGACATCGGCCGGCTGATCGCAGAATACGGCGTGACGACCCTCTGGCTGACGGCGGGACTGTTTCATCTCATGGCGGAGACCAATGCCCGAGGGTTCGCCGGTCTTCGCCAGCTCCTGGCAGGGGGAGACGTCCTCTCTCCAAGCCTGGTGCGCAAGGCGCTCCAGCACCTTCCCAAAGGTGTGCTCATCAACGGGTACGGACCCACCGAGAACACGACGTTTACCTGCTGTCATCGGATGACTGACGCGGGTGAGGTGGGAGAGACGGTGGCGATCGGCCCGCCGAACGCCCATACCCGCGTTTACAAACTCGACGCCCGGATGGAGGTGGTCCCGGGGGGGGGACGGGGGGAGCTGTGGACCGCAGGCGACGGGCTCGCCACTGGCTATCGGAACGACGCAGAACTGAGCGCCGCGCGGTTCCGGCAGAATCCATTCGACTCCGATCCGAAGGCGCGCATCTACTGTACCGGTGACATCGCCCGGTACCGCCAGGACGGTGTCATCGAATTCTTCGGGCGCAAGGATACCCAGATCAAGATTCGTGGCTTCCGGATCGAACCGGGGGAGGTCGAGCGTACCATCTGCCTCTACGCCGGCGTTGCGGACGCCGTCGCCATCGCCCGCGAGCGCGGCGCGGGGAACAAGGTGCTGCTCGCCTACATGGTGCCGGCACAGGGCGCTACGATCGAAATCGGGGAGATGAGATCCTTTCTGCGGCAACGGCTGCCGGAGTACGCGGTCCCGTCGGGATTCATGTGTCTCCCGGCCTTTCCACTCACCCCGCACGGAAAAGTCGATCACGCCGCCCTGCCCGACCCGGTGGTCCACCGTGGGCCGGTAGTCGGTCTGCCGGATGCGCTGGAAACCCAGATCCTCGTCATCTGGGAGCAGGCTCTCGGAATTACCGGGATCGGGGTCGATGACAATTTCTTCGACTTGGGCGGCAATTCCCTCCGCGCGATCACCATGCTTTCCAGCGTGGAGCGAGCATTGGGCCGACCGGTTCCCGTCGCAGCGCTCTATCGGGGGCAGACGGTCGCCACGATGGCGGTAGCGCTGCGCGACGACTCGGTCGATCCATCGCGCCAGGCCATCGCGATCCAGCCGGGCGGGACCCGGCCGATCCTTTTCGTGGTGCCTGGCGTCAACGGCGATGTGATCGGGTACGAAGCACTGGCCCGGGCGCTGGGTCCCGACCAGCCGCTCTACGGCCTTCGATCGGTCGGACTGGACGGCGAGCACCCACCGCTGGAAACCGTCACGGAAATCGCCGCCTGGCTCCTCGCCGAGGTGGAACGGGTGCAGCCCCGCGGACCGTATCGTCTCGCGGGGTTCTGCATGGGGGGCATCGTCGCCTACGAGATTGCCCAGCAATTGGCTGCCCGAGGAGAGCAGACCGAATTGCTGGGCCTTATCGATACCTGGGCCCCTGAGGTGATCCAGGCCAAGCGCCGCCGCACCCGGTATGGCACCCAGCTCGCATTTTTGGCCCGGGGCGTGTCACGGCACCTGCGCGCGATGTGGATCCAGCCTCGCGGAGAACGCCTCGGCTACCTCTTGCGAAGCAGCCGAATTCTTGGCCAGATGGTGAAGCAGCGCGACGTCTACCGCGGCGACTCTCGCGTCCTTCACCACGAGATGGTCACCCACGCCAATCAGCGCGCCGCCGCCGGCTATCGGCCCGCCCCCTATGACGGTGGCATGCTGTTGGTGCTTTCCAACGAAGTGGAGCGGCGGCCGGACGAAGATGCGCGGCTCTCCTGGCAGAAGCTCGCGCGGGACGAGTGCACCGTGATCCGGGTGTCCGGAAAGGACTCGGGGGCGCTGCTTCGGACGCCCCATGTGACCCACCTCGCCGCCGCGCTGGAGCGGCAGCTGGCTCCCACCGGGGGCCAAGGGTGACGCTCACGCTACTCGACCTTCTTGCCTCCGCCGACCCGAGCCGGGTTGCCCTGGAGGCGGTAGACCAGCGCCCGCTTACCTACGGCGAATTGACCGAACAGGTGCGGGGTGCGGCGGCTTGGCTACGCGACGGCGGTCTCATGCCTGGCGACGCCGTGGCCAGCGTGCTGCCCAATGGCCCGGAGGCTGCTACCGCCTTCTTCGCCGGGGCGGTAGCCGGCATCAGCGCGCCACTCAACCCGGCGTATCGCCGCGAAGAATTCGCGTTCTATCTGGAGGACCTCGAGGCAAAGCTCCTCCTCATCGC
>JBEPVJ010000055.1:0-8610 GCA_041691095.1 Gemmatimonadales bacterium | reverse complement strand
AGCCGAGCCTGATCACGGCATCAGGTGGCGCGCAGGTGCTGGTGAACGGCGTAACGACGGACCGCTACGAGGAAGTGATCCCGGCCGGCGATCAACTGCAGATCAGTGCCGATCCGATTCAGCCGCTGGACGCCGGCAAGTCCCGGGCAACCTTCCTGAGCTGGTCCAACGGCGGGCCTCGAACTCAAACGCTCGTCAGCGGTCCATTGAAGCCGGATACTCTCACTGCCCTCTTCAAGTTCGAGCGGCGCCTTCTGATTGCGGCGGTCACTGGTGGCACCATCACGACCTCCGTCACCGGCGACCTCTCGACCGGCGTGTTTCTCGACGATGGTGTGGCAGTGACGCTGACCGCGGCGCCGGCGGCGGGATTCATTTTTGCCGGGTGGCGCGGGGATACGGTGTCGGTGAATTCGGTGCTGCAGCTGACGATGCATAGAGGCTACGATCTTGAGGCCAAGTTCGTGCCGGCGGTCGCCATCGTGGCCAACGATGCCCTCACCGACCTTCTGGGGACCACCAACAAGCTCACCCCCGAGCAGCGCACCTTCCTCGACGACCTGGGCAACCGCAACGGCATTCTCGATGTGGGCGACATTCTGGCGATGTTCCGCCGAAGCGGCCTGGCGGTTCCCCCAGCGCTCCTCCGGGCAGCGGTGCAAGCGCCGAGCAAGGCCAAGGAGCCCCAATGACCCGCACCACGAGGCTGGCTTCGGTTGCGTTCCTGGCAATCCTCGCGGCCTGCGGCGGGGGCGTAGTGTCGCCGCCGCCTCCGCCGCCGCCACCTCAGTCTGGTGACCTGACGGTGAGCTATGTCGGCAGCGGCGCGGCGATAGGAGCGATCCTGTTCTCGATTTCCGGCGGCCCGGTCACCAGTGTGTCGGCCGCCGGCGGGCGGCCGCTGCAGGTTTCCTTTGCACCGCTCACGACGGGAACCACCAAAGTTGTAGTGGCCGGCACCCTGACCACCGGCGACATCCTCACGGTACGGATCCCGGACATCACCCTGGCAACGAGCTATACGGTGGGTGTGGAGCAGGTGGCCGACAACGTTACCTTCTCTCTCATCGACACCTCGCTTCACACCCTGACAATTCACCGCTAGCCTCGCCTCTGGTCAGGGGACCCCTCTGGCCCCACATTACCTGGGTCACCGAGCCGGTTCCAACCGGCTCGCAGGTTCCCTCCGCCCGCCCCGGTCCCGACATGATTCAGCTCAAAGTGAACGGCCGTGATGTGTCCGTGGATGTCTTGCCCGACACGCCACTCCTGTGGGTGCTGCGCGATTCGCTCCACCTTACCGGCACCAAGTTCGGGTGCGGCATCGGGCAATGTGGTGCCTGCACCGTGCACCTCGATGGCGTCGCCCAGAAGTCCTGTCAGATCCCGGCCACCTCGGCGGCAGGTAAAGCGGTGACCACCATCGAGGGGCTCTCCTCCGACGGCAATCATCCGGTCCAGCAGGCATGGATCGCCGAGCAGGTGCCCCAGTGCGGCTACTGCCAGTCGGGCCAGATCATGCGGGCGGCGTCGTTGCTGTCGAAGTCGCCCAAGCCCACCGATGACCAGATCGACGAGACGATGTCCGAGAACCTCTGCCGCTGCGGCACCTATCAGCGGATCCGGAAGGCCATTCACCGCGCTGCCGGTCAGGTGACGGCATGACCGCCGTCTCGCGGCGTGACTTTCTAAAGGCCGGTGCGGTCGCCGGCGCCGGGCTCAGCATCGCCATCTCACTTCCTTCCTGTGCGCCCGGGCCGCGGAAGGAAGTCAGCACTCCGCTCAAGCCGAATGCCTGGGTCCGGGTAAGCACCGATGGCATGGTGACCCTGGTGGTGGACCGCTCCGAGATGGGGCAGGGCGTCTACACGGCGTTGCCCATGTTGCTGGCGGATGAGCTCGACGTGCCCTGGGAGGCGGTGCGGATCGAGCCCGCCGGTGCAGGCAAGGAGTACTTCAACTCGCTGTTCCCCTCGCAGGTTACCGGTGGCAGTACCAGCGTCGCGTCGGCGTGGATGCCACTGCGGGAGGCTGGCGCCAAGGCGCGGGCCATGCTGGTCGGCGCCGCTGCGGCAACCTGGGCCGTCGATGCCGCCGAGTGTCGCACCGAGAATGGGGTGGTGATTCACGGTCCCACTCGGCGGCGGCTCAAGTACGGAGAGCTGGCCGAGCGGGCGGCGGCGATGCCGGTTCCCGCGAAGGTCACTCTCAAGGACCCCAAGGACTTCAAGTTCATAGGGACTCCGGTCAAGCGGCTCGACCTGCCGGACAAGGTGCGGGGCAAGGCCACGTTCGGGATGGACGTGCAGGTGCCCGGGATGCTGGTGGCCGTCGTGGCCCGATGTCCGGTGTTCGGTGGCAAGGCCAAGACCTGGGACGAAACCGCCGCGAAGCAGGTGCCCGGTGTCAAGCAAGTGGTGCAGGTGAGCTCGGGCATCGCCGTTCTGGCCGACGGCTATTGGAACGCGAGGAAGGGCGCCGACGCCCTCAAGGTGGTCTGGGACGAAGGCAAGGGGGCATCGTTCGGCTCCGCGTCGATGCACCACGACATGGAGGCGCTGGTCAAGAAGGCCGGCCACGTGGCCAAGACCGCCGGGACCGGCGCGCTCGGCCACGGGGGCCCGCAGGTGTCGGCGGTCTATGAGGCGCCGTATCTGGCGCATGCCTGCATGGAGCCGATGAATGCCACAGCCTCGGTGGAGACGGGGCGATGCACTGTGTGGGTGCCAACCCAGTACCAGTCAGGCCCGGTGCTCGGTGGCGGAGTCCAGGAAGTGGCGGCCAAGCTCACCGGCCTGGACCCCTCGAAGGTCACGGTCAACACGACGTTTCTTGGGGGCGGATTCGGGCGGAGGGTCATGCACGATTTCGTCATCGAGGCGGTGGAAGCGTCCAAGGCGGCGGGTGTGCCGGTGAAAGTGGTGTGGTCCCGGGAGGACGACATCCAGCACGACTACTATCGCCCGCCGACCTACGCACATTTCGCTGCATCGCTGGGCGCGGACGGGATGCCCACCGGGCTGACGGCGCGGGTGGTGTGCCCCTCGATTCTGGCGTCCGCCTTCGGGGCTCCCAAGACGGTATTCGACGACAGCGCCACCGAGGGCATCGCCAATATGCCCTATGATATTCCCAATCTGCTGGTCGACTGCACCCAGCCCGATTGGGCGGTGCCGCTGGGCTTCTGGCGCTCAGTGGGCTCCTCGCAGAATGGATTTCTGGTGGAGTCGTTCATCGATGAGCTGGCCTGGACCGCGGGCAAGGATCCTCTCGAATATCGCCGTGCGATGCTTGCGGCCAAGCCGCGTCACCTGGCGGTCCTCGAGCTGGCCGCGCGCGAGGCGAAGTGGGGCACCCCGGTGCCCGACGGGCACGCGGTGGGGATCGCCCTCATGGAATCGTTCAACAGTATTGTCGCCGAAGTGGCCGAGGTGTCGCTCAACACCGACCGAACGGTCCGAGTCCACCGTGTGGTGGCTGCGGTCGACTGCGGCACCGTCGTCAATCCGGATGGCGTCCGGGCGCAGGTGGAAAGCGCCATCGTCTACGGGCTCACCGCCGCGCTTCATGGACAGATCACCATCGAGAAGGGCCGAGTGGTCCAGAGCAACTTCCACGACTACCCGCTGCTCCGGTTCCAGGAAATGCCCGTCGTGGAAGTCCATCTGATCGACAGCAAGGACAAGCCGACCGGTATCGGAGAGCCCGCGACGCCGCCCATCGCCCCGGCGGTGGCGAATGCCGTCTACGCACTGACCAAGCAGCGAATTCGCCGGCTGCCTCTGGGAGCGATCCCCGCATAGCGCGGTGAGCGCTCCAGCCATGTCGCAGCACAGTTCAATTCAACCCGGGTGGAGATCAATGCGGACTACGGTGCGGATCGTTGCGGTGCTGGGGCTCGTCGTGGCAGGTTGCGCGCCCCAGGGTGGGAAGGAAACCGAAGCGGACCAGAACAAACGGATGCAGACTGAGGCTGCTGCGGCACGATCATCCATCGACGGCGTCAACGCGATGTACATGGCCCACTTCAACGCCGTGCACGGCGACTCGCTGGCGGCGCTGTTCGTCGAGGACGGGAGGATGATGGCTCCGAACGCTCCGCCCGCGGTTGGTCGCGCCGCCATGGCAGCCGGCGTGAACAGCATGACCGGCGTCAAACCGACCTTGACGCTCACGACGCTATCGCTGGAAGCGAACGGACCGTTGGCCGTCGAGGTGGGGTCGTACAAGCTCTCGATTCAGCCGCCCGGCCAGACGCCGCCGATCAACGACGCCGGCAAGTACATGGCCCACTGGCGCAAGCAGGGGGACCGGTGGATGCTGGTCGACGACATCTGGAATAGCGACATGGGCGCGATGCCCATGCCCGGCGGGAAGCCGTAGTGCGGCCTCGCTAGTCCTTCCCCGAACTCCGTCCGGCGCCTGCCGCGGCGGGCGCCGGGGTGGTAGTGAAGTCTTCGCCCGGGTTGATGAACCGATTGCGTTCCAGGCGGAACTGCTTGTCATAGAGCTGGCGGTAGCGCCCGTCGGCGGCAAGCAGCTCCGCGTGGGTCCCCCGCTCCACGATTTCTCCCGCTTCCAGCACCAGGATCTGGTCCGCGCTCATGATGGTGGAGAGCCGGTGCGCGATCACGAACGTGGTCCGTCCGGCTCGGAGGGCCAGTAGGCCGTCCTGGATCAACGCCTCGCTCTCGCTGTCGAGGCTCGAGGTCGCCTCGTCGAGCAGGAGCACCGCCGGATCCGCGAGGATCGCCCGCGCGATGGCGACCCGCTGCCGCTGCCCGCCCGACAGGCGCACGCCGCGCTCGCCCACGATGGTCTCGTACTTCTTTTCGAAGCCGTCGATGAACTCGTCACAGTGGGCGATGTGGCTGACCCGGCGCACGTCGTCCATCGAGGCGCCCGGCCGGCTGAAGCGGATGTTGTCGGCCAGCGTGCCATCGAACAGGAAATTGTCCTGCAGCACTATGCCGAGGCGGCTGCGATAGTCGTGCAGCCGGAGGGTGGCCAGGTCCTTCCCGTCGAGGTAGACCACGCCCTCGGTGGGCCGGTTGAACGCCATGACCAGGCTCATCAGGGTGCTCTTGCCTGACCCGCTGGAGCCGACCAGCGCGGTGGTCGAACCGGCCGCCGCCCGGAAGGAAACGTGCTTGAGCACCGGTACCGCTGGGTTGTATTCGAATGTGACGTTGTCGAAGGCTACTTCGCCGCGGACGCTCTGAAGCGGCAGCCGGGTGGCGTCTTCGTCGTCCTCGGTGGGCATCGAGCGTATTTCCCTGATCCGATCGAGCCCCGCGAAGGCCTCGGTGATCTGGGTGCCGATGGACGCGATCTGGATCAGCGGCGCCGCCATGAGCCCGGTGAAGAAGATGTACATCACGAAGTCGCCCAGTGTCATCCGGCCGGCGATGATGTCACCGCCGCCGACCCATACCATCAGGGCGCCGATCGCGCCCACGATCACCGTCGACAGCGCCGATACGGCGCCGATGCCGATCATCGTGGAGGCCACGTTCCTGAAGAGGGCATTGACACCCTTGGTGAAGACGTAGTCCTCCCGGCGCTCCGCCACATACGACTTCACGATCCGAATGCCGCCGAAGGACTCGGTGAGGCGACCGCTCACCGCGGCCATCAACTTGTTCCGCTCCCGGAAGATCGGGCGCAGCTTGGTGAAGGCCATCGCCATGCCGGCGGCAAAGATCAGGAGTACTACCAGTGTAACGGTGGTAAGCCGCCAGTTGAGCCAGAACAGCGCTCCCATCGCGATGGCGGCCTTGATCAGACCCCCTACCAACTGCACCAGCCCGGTGCCCACCAGGTTCCGGATCCCCTCGGCGTCGTTCATGACCCGAGAGAGGAGAATGCCGGTCTGGGTGGAGTCGAAATAGCGCACCGGAAGCCGGAGCACGTGGGCTGCGACTTCCCTGCGCAGGTCGGTGATGGCGCGCTGCGCCGCCACGCCCAGTACCCGCATCAAGCCGAACGACGCCAGTGCCTGCACGATCGTCGCGGCCACAATCGCGAGGGCGATCGGCATCAGGAGATCACGTCTGCCGTTCTTCAGGACATTGTCGACCAGATATTTGGAGCTGGCCGGCAACACCAGCCCGGAGATCTGGCCGATGAGCATGATCACGAAACCGAGCAGCATCCTGCCCCGGTATCTCCAGATCAGCTCCCGGGCCTCGCGCCACGCGACCCCGAGCGTGACTTTCTTTTTCTTCTTTTCCGGCTCTGCCATCAGGCTCCCCTGCGGGCGGCCAACGCCTTCTCGACGCGTTGACGGAAATAGGCGAACCCTTCCCGGCCTTCCTCGCATTGGCTGCTTATCCATTCGGTGTGGCGGAACATTCGGGGGGAACCGGCGGCTCGAAGCTCGGTGAGCCAGGGCCGCACCTTGGCGAAGAGGAACAGGCCCTCTCCCGAGTTTTCGGCCAGGTAGTCGGGATTCACGATGCCGTGCCGGGCCAGCCCGTACGCCATTTCCCAGTAGCCGACCACCTGGCGAAAGGCGGTGTTGCCGGGATGGTCGGCCTTGAGGATCCCCAGCACGTCATCAGCGCTCCGGGGCCAGAATTCGGTGGCGAGGTAACGGCGGGATTCGCGGAGCACCGGCTCACGGCGCATGTCGTAGAGCCGCAGCACGATATCGGCATCGTGATGGTCGGGCGAATCCTTGATCATGGCGTTGCGGGTGCGGGGCACCGGAATGCTCATCAGGAATCCTCGTGGAGCGGTGCGGGAGCTGCCGGTGTCCGCCGGCCTCGGAAGATCCGGGCCGACCAGTGCATCAGCCGTTCGCGGGTCTCATCCAGAATTTCGTAGAATGTCGGGATCGCCACCAGTGTCAGCAGGGTGGCAGTGATCACCCCGCCGATCACCGCCACGCCCAGCGGCGCGCGGAACTGGGAGCCCTCGCCGCTGCCCAGCGCGATGGGCATCATGCCGGCGACCAGCGCAAAGGTGGTCATGAGGATCGGCCGGAGCCGGATGGCACCCGCCTCGATCAGCGCTTCTCGCAGCGGCTTTCCGTCCCGCTCGCGCGACCACTTCGCGAAATCCACCAGCAGGATTGCGTTCTTCGCGACGATCCCCATCAAGAGGATCACGCCGATCAGGCTCATGATATTGATCGACGTTCCGGTGACGGCCAGCGCCAGCATTACTCCGATCAGCGAAAGCGGCAGCGACAGCATGATGGCGAGTGGGTCGACGAACGAGCCGAACTGGATCGCCAGGATCAGGTACATGAACAGCGCCGCGACGCCGAGCGCCAGGAAGATATTCCCGAAGATCTCGGTCTGCTGTTCGGCGTCGCCGCCCTGGGTGATCGAGACGCCGTCGGGGCGCACCAGCTTCGACACCCGGGCCTGCGCGTCGGCCATGACTTCTCCGGTGGAGCGGCCCGACGCATTCCACCCGACGATCACCACGAGGTCGCGATTGAGATGGTCGATCACCGCCGGGCCGATGCCCTGGCTGATCTTGGCCACCTGGCCGAGGGGCACGGTCGACGGCGCGGAGCTGGAGGTTCCCGGGATGACCAGGGGCAGGTCGCGAAGGTCGGTGAGCCGCTGCCGCGCCTCCGGAGAGAGCCGCACCATGACGTCCCGGGTTTCGCCGCTGGGATCGAGCCAGTCTCCCGCATCAATTCCGGCGAAGGCCGGCCGGAGCGACTGGGCCACCTGGCCTACCGTTACGCCGAGACTCCCGGCCATTCCGCGGTCCACGTCGACGTTGATCTCGGGCTTCTGGCCCTTGGTCGAAAGGGAGATGTCCACCGCGTTGGGCACCAGCTCGATTTCGGCCTGAACCTTTTCAGCCATTTCGTTGAGTACCGCGAGGTTGCTGCCCCGCACCTCGAGCTGAAGCTGCTTGCGGCCGCCGCCGATGTCGCTGGTAAATACTGCCAGCTTCACGCCCGCGACACTCCGGATCTCGCCCCGCACCAGTCCGGCGAATTCCTCGGCGGACACCTTCCGCTCGTGCTTGGCGCTCATCTTGACGTAGATGTTCCCCTCATCCACGGCGCCGGTCTGGCCTTCGCCGAGCGTGGTGTAGGTGTAGCGGATTTCGGGGTGGGAGCGAATGATCTTGCCCACCTCTTCGGCCTTGCGCCGGGTGTACTCCAGGTTGGAGCCGGGCGGCGTCTCGAGCTGGACCGTGAACTCGGACTTGTCGTCCACCGGCACGAAGCTGGTGCCGACCAGCCCGAGCTTCGGCATGGCGAGCGCGAAGGCGAAGGTGCCGATGGACAAGGCCACGACGGCGAGGCGATGATCGAGGGCCCACGCAATAACCCGCTTATAGCGCAGGGCCAGCCGGCCGAATGCGGCGTTGAACCGGTCCAGCTTCTTGGTGATCCAGCCCTTCTTGTCCTCGGACCGGTGGGGATCGGGCCAGTATGCCGACAGCATCGGGTCGAGCGAAAACGAAACCAGCAGAGATACCGCCACCGCGCACGCCATGGTCAGCCCGAACGGCTTGAACCACTGGCCCGAAAGCCCGGGAAGGAATGCGATCGGAACGAAGACCGCGAGAATCGATAGCGTGGTCGCCGTGACCGCCAGGCCGATTTCGTCGGTGCCCTCGTGGGCCGCGGTGACG
>JBEPVJ010000054.1:0-8616 GCA_041691095.1 Gemmatimonadales bacterium | reverse complement strand
GAGCAGGCCCTTCAGATTGATGGCGATCTTCCGCACGTAGCCGATGGTTTCCTCATGTCGCCAGCGCTGGACCCGCGGGGCCACCGTCTCGATGCTGGCCCATTTGAGGTGGTCGAGACTGTCGCGGCGTGCCATCGCCTGCGCGCGCAGGATGGTGCCCCGGCCGGCGTTGTAGCTGGCGAACATGAAGCTGCGGCGGTCCAGGTCGGCTTCGTGATCGTTCCAGAGGCTCCAGAGCGTCCGATCGTACTGGATACCCGCGGCGATATTCCATTCGGGGTCGTCGATCGAGGCGAAATCGGGATTCTGGGTCTGGATCTGCTTGAAGGTCGAGGGCATCAGCTGCATCAGGCCGCGCGCGCCGGTGTGGTTGTGGGCCTCAGGATCGAGCTGGCTCTCCGCCATCGCCTGCGCCTTGAAGACCCGCCAGTCGTACCCGACGCCGAAATACCGCTTGGTGTACTTGCGAAAGCTCTCATCGAATTGGGCGGCATCGCGGTCACTGCTGCCGAAGGCGCGCTGCGCTGGGGCGGGGCGCGGGGTAGCGGCACAGAGCAGAAGCACCGCCCACCACCTCAATTGAGCGCCCCGGCCACGATCATTGCGATGGAGAGGAAGATGGCCGCGATGAAAATGGCGACGGCGATATTGCCCTTCTTGAGCTCTTCGGGGAAATCGACTTGCGGGGTGAGCCGGTCGATCACGCGATAGGACACGAACATCAGGACCACGCCCAGCACCGCGTAGAGAAAATTGAGACCGATGACCCGGAGCTCCATCGGCCCTCTTCTAGCTAGGGGACCTTCCGCCTGACCAGCGTCAGAATCGTGTAGACCGCGACCACCTCGTCGTTCTGGTTGGATACCTCCACGTCCCACGCCACCACTCCCTGCGGCACACCATCCTTGGGCGTTTCCTTGGCGGTCTTCTGCTTGACGGTGAGCCGTACCCGGATGGTGTCGCCGGGGTAGACCGGCTTCACGAATCGCAGCGACTCCAGCCCGTAGTTGGCGAGCACCGGACCCTCGCCCGGATCGACGAACAAACCGGCCGCGGCGGAGAGCACGAAGTAGCCGTGGGCCACCCGCCGCTCGAAGATCGAGCGCCGGGCCGCCAGCTCGTCGGTGTGGGCGTAGAAATTGTCTCCCGAGATGCCCGCGAAATTCACCACGTCGGCCTCGGTGACGGTCCGCCGATGGGTGTAGAGCGTATCGCCGACGTGGAGCTCCTCGAAGTGCTTGCGGAAGGGATGGACTACGTCGGTGGGCGCGGCCGCGCCTTTGGTCCAGACCCCGGTGATGCGGGTCAGCGTAGTGGGGTGTCCCTGCAGCGCGCATCGCTGCATGTAGTGCAGCACCCCGCGACTCCCGCCCATCTCCTCGCCACCCCCCGCGCGACCGGGGCCGCCGTGCACCAGCGACGGAAGCGGGGAGCCGTGACCGGTGGACTCCTTCGCGGCGTGCCGGTTCATCAGCAGCAGGCGGCCATGCCACGCGGCGGTGCCCAGCACCATCTGGCGGGCCACGTCGTCATCCGCGGTGAATACCGACCCGACCAGCGAGCCGCGACCCCGCTTGGCCAGCTCGATCGCTTCCTCCACCGAGTGATAGCCCATCACCGTGTTGACCGGGCCAAACGCCTCGATGTCGTGCGGCTCGCTCCGGTCCAATGGGCTGGCACAGTGCAACAGCACGGCGGGAAAGAACGCCCCCGTGGTGGCGTCGGCGCCGGTCACGGCAAACTGATCCGGATTTCCATACACCACATCGGATGAGAGCTTCAGCCCGGCCAGACTCTTTTTCACTTCGTCAACCTGGCCCCGGCTCGCCAGCGGGCCCCAGCGCACCCCCTCCACCGCCGGATTGCCGAGCGTGGACGAGTCGAGCCGCTTGGAGAGCGCCGTGATCACGTCGTCGACCATAGCGGCCGGCACGAAGGTGCGGCGGATGGCGGTGCACTTCTGCCCCGCCTTGGTGGTCATCTCGCGGACCACTTCCTTGATGAACAGATCGAATTCCTCGGTGCCCGGCGCCGCCTCGGGCCCGAGCATCGAGAAGTTGAGCGAATCGGCCTCCATGTTGAACCGCACCGACTCGGCGATGATCCTCGGGTGCGTCTTGAGCTTGCGACCGGTGCTGGCCGACCCGGTAAAAGTCACCACGTCCTGCGGGGTCAGATGGTCGAGCAAATCGCCGACGCCGCCGACGATGAGCTGCAGCGCCCCCGCTGGAAGAATGTCCGAGGCGACCATCTCCCGCACCATCGCCTCGGTGAGGTAGGAGGTGGAGCTGGCCGGTTTGACGATCGCCGGCATGCCGCCCAGGAAGGTCGGCGCCAGCTTCTCCAGCATGCCCCAGATCGGAAAGTTGAAGGCGTTGATGTGGACCGCCACACCTTCCAGCGGGACGCAGATGTGTCGGCCGACGAAAGTGCCGCCCTTCGAGAGCGGCTCGACTTCTCCATCGAGATAGAAGGTTTCGTTGGGAAATTCCCTGCGGCCCCGGCTTCCGTACGCAAAGAACGTCCCGATACCCCCCTCGATATCGACCCAGGAGTCGTTCTTCGTGGCCCCGGTGGCCGCCGACACCTCATAGAGCCGATCCTTCCGCTCCATGAGATACTGAGCCATCGCCTTGAGCATCCTAGCGCGCTCGTGAAATGTCATCCGGCGGAGCGCCGGCCCGCCGATTCGGCGCCCATATTCCAGCATCCCCCCGAAGTCGAGCCCTTCACTCGATGCGGCCGCGACCTCCGCGCCAGTCACCGCGTGATAGAGGGGAACGGCCCTGCCTCGGCCGGCGACCCAGGCGCCCTGGGAATAACTCGCGAGCGTATTCACGTGGAGCTCCCGGACGAATCGTGGGGGCGCCGGGTCGTGCCCCAGCTCCGGTAGGACTGATCGAGCTTGGCCCGGTCGGCGGGAACTTCACGGAGCGGTTCGCAGGGGCGCAGCGAATCGCGAAGCTGCGCCGGCAGCGACTGGTAGAGGCCGGTGCCCTGGGTTTTCCATGCCAGCATCTCGTCGCTCACCTCCTTGACGATGCGGGCGGGATTTCCCACCGCGATCATCCGGTCGGCGATCTTCATGCCTTCGGGGACGAAAGACAACGCCCCAACGATGGCGCCCTGCCCCACCACCGCGTTGTCCATGATCACCGCGTTCATTCCGATCAATGCGTTCCGGCCGATGCGCGCGCCGTGAATGATGGCGCCATGCCCGATATGGGCCGCTTCTTCAAGCACCACGGTGATACCGGGAAACATGTGAATGGTGCAATTCTCCTGGACATTGCACCCGTCGTGAATCTCGATCTCTCCCCAGTCACCCCGCAGCGCGGCGCCCGGACCGATATACACATCCCGTCCGATGATCACCCGGCCGGTGACGACGGCGTTGGGATGGATGAAGGCGGATTCGTGGACTACGGGGCGAATGCCCTCGAACTCGAAGACTCCCGGCATGCCCAATAATAGCCCGGCCGAAAGCCCTCAAGCGACGGCGCGCGGTCAGAAGGCGAGAAAATGTCCGTCGTCGATCTTGCCGGCCTTCACGTGGTAGATGGTGATGCCGGCGCTCAATTTCAGCCCCGCTGCCTCACTGGGTCCCACCACCGCCGCCGTCTGAAAGAAGCGAATGGGAGTGCCCTCGTAGCGGAGCTGCTCCCGCACATGCATGTGACCAGCGAGGGCGAGGTCATAGGGGTGGCCGGCGATCCGGGCGATGACCTCGTCGGCGTTCGACACCGAGTGGCGGAAGCTGGTCTTGCCGTGCACCGTGATCGTGGTCGGCGCCGGAGGCTCGGCGGAATAGCCGTTCAGCGTTTCCACCGACGTGAAGAAAGGGATATGGTTGAAGGTGACCACGGGAATATTGGCCGGGACCGCAGCAAGGTCCCGGCTCAGCCATTCGACCTGGGTGCTGTCGACGTGGCCATAGTACCACTGATCGTCGATGTCTACCGAGTTGAGCCCGACGAAATGCACACCGCCGAACGTAAAGGAGTAATAGTCGGGGCCGAAATAGTGATGAAACATTCCCCGGCCATAGAGGGGATTCTTCGGTGAGACCAGGGAAGAGTAGCGCTCGATCCCGAAATTTTCGTGGTTGCCGGGCACCAGCCACACCGGCGTGGTGAATTTGTCGCGCTCGCTCTGGAACAGATCGTAGTAGCTGGTGGCCTCGGCCTCACCGACCCGCAAGGCATCTCGCACCAGGTCTCCGGTGATGATGACGAAGGCCGGCTTCACCGAATCCACGATGGCGCGAAGCCGCTGGGTCCGTGCCAGGCTGGCCGGGCTGATGTGGGTATCGGAGGCATGGATGAAGACGAAATCCGCCGGCGCGGCCGCGGGCGCCAGCGGGAAGGAAAGGCCCCGGCTGATCGAGGCCGAATCGACCGTGCGCCAGAATGGACCGACAGCACGATAGCCGTCGGGCACGCTGACGAACACGACTCCCGAGCCGGTGGAGTGCTGGATCCGGAAGGTGCCGTCGGTGCCGGTGACCGCCACCTCGTTCTGATCGGACACCGCCACCCCGGCCAAGCCGGGCTCGCCGGCATCTCGCGCACCGTTCGCATTCCGGTCGATGAAGACGGTGCCGGTGAGATCGGGGGGGACCGGCGCCCGGCGCGGTGCCGACGCGGCGAGGAGCGGGAGGAGCAACAGGGCGAGCCGGCGCGCTGGACGATGCATCAGACCCTCTCGATGATGGTGGCCATTCCCTGCCCCACGCCGATGCACATGGTGCACAACGCGTATTGCCCCCCGGACAGCTCGAGCTCGCGCATGGCGGTCAGTATCAGCCGGGCGCCGCTCATGCCGAGAGGATGACCCAGCGCAATCGCGCCGCCGTTAGGATTTACCCGGGGGTCGTCGTCGGCCAGCTTGAGCTCCCGGGTGACCGCCAGTGCCTGCGCGGCGAACGCCTCATTGAGCTCGATGACGCTCATCCGGTCCAGGCTGAGTCCGGCCATCTTGAGCGCGGCGCGGGTTGCAGGAATCGGACCGATGCCCATAACCCGCGGCTCCACCCCCGATACCGCCGATGCGACGATCCGGGCCTTCGGGGTGAGGCCGTGCTCTTTGGCCCCGGCATCGGAGGCCAGCAGCAGCGCCGCGGCGCCATCGTTGAGCCCGGCCGAGTTGCCTGCAGTGACCGACCCTTTTCCGTCGGTACGAAACGCCGGCTTGAGCCTGGCGAGCCCTTCGAGCGTCGAATCGGGCCGGAGAAACTCGTCCTGGGCAAAGATCGCTTCGGCGGCATCGCGCGGGCGCTTCGCGCCCGAAGCGACCTCGACCGGCGTGATCTCGGCGTCGAAGCGTCCCCGCGACCGCGCCGCCGCCGCCTTCTGTTGGGAGCGCAGCGCGAACTTGTCCTGGTCCTCACGCGACACGCCATGCCGCTCTGCCACGTTCTCCGCCGTCTGGCCCATCGAGTCGGTCCCGTACTCCTCTTTCATTCTGGGATTGACGAAGCGCCAGCCGAGCGAGGTATCGAACAGCTCCTGGTTCCGCGCAAACGGCTGGCCCGCCTTGCCGAGCGCATACGGTGCGCGGGTCATCTGCTCCACACCGCCGGCGAGGTAGAGGTCTCCATCACCGAGCTGGAGCGCGCGCGCGGCATTCACTACGGCGCTCATCCCCGAGGCGCAGAGCCGGTTGACGGTCTCGCCCGGCACCGTCACCGGCAATCCGGCCAGGAGCAGCGCCATGCGCGCCACGTTGCGATTGTCTTCGCCGGCCTGATTGGCGCAGCCGAACACCACGTCCGCGATGGCCGCGGGCTCGAGGGAGGGCTGCCGGAGCAGCAGACTGCGGATGACGTGCGCCGCGAGATCGTCGGCCCGGACGGATGAGAGCGCGCCCCCCAGGCTGCCGATCGGGGTGCGGAGGCCGTCGATGAGATACGCCTGCGCCATGGGATTGCCTGAGTTCGCTTTGGCCTAACTTACGGAGCGGTGCTAATTTATAACGCTTTCTTCCGGATCGGCACCGCATGAGCCAGGACAGCATAGTCTACCAGCCGAAGGATGGGGTGGGGCACATCACCCTCAACCGTCCCGGCGTGCTCAACAGCTTCGACAGCCCCATGGCGGCCCGGATGCAGGAAATCCTGGCCGAGGTTGCGGAAGACTCGGGCATTCGCGCCGTCTACCTCAGCGGCGCCGGCCGGGCCTTCTGCGCCGGACAGGATCTGGCCGAGGCCTGCCCTAAGGACGCGCCTCACCTGACCGACTTTGCCGGCCACGTCCGGAAGGTCTACAACCCGATTGTCACCGCCATCCGGACGCTGCCCAAGCCGGTCGTCTGCGGCGTGAATGGGGTCGCGGCGGGCGCGGGCGCCAGCCTGGCCCTTTCCTGCGACCTGGTCATCGCTGCGGAGGAGGCCTGCTTCATCCAGGCATTCATCAAGATCGGCCTGGTGCCGGATACCGGCGCGTCCTATTTCCTGCCCCGCATCGCCGGGATGGCCCAGGCCGCGGCGATGATGATGCTGGGAGAGCGCCTCACCGCGCCCCGCGCCCTCGAGCTCGGCATGATCTACAAGGTCTGCATCCTGGACCAGCTCGAGACGGTCGGGATCGGGCTCGCGGCGCAGCTCGCCACCCAGCCGACCGCCGCGCTGGCCCTGATCAAGCAGATGCTCAACGCTTCGCTGCATAACTCGCTCGCCCAGCAGCTCGAGCTCGAGGCGGACTACCAGGGACGCGCCGCCTCGACCGCCGATTACCGGGAAGGCGTGGCGGCGTTTCTGGACAAGCGGAAGCCGTCGTTCACCGGCAGTTGAGATGACCGCCTTGACCCCGGAAGCCACGATCGGCGTGCTCGGCGCCGGCGCGATGGGCAGCGGCATTGCGCAGGTCGCGTCTGCAGCCGGCCATCATGTCATGGTCACCGACGCCCGCGCCGAGGTCCTGGAACAGGCAGCCGAGCGACTCGGCAAGACCATGAGCCGACTGGTGGAGAAGGGCCGACTGGAGGCCGCCGGCGCCGCCGAGCTGCTCGGGCGAATCACCTGGGCGCCGGGCGCGGCGGGAGAGTTCGCCCTGTTCCGCCACTGCGACCTGGTGATCGAAGCCATCGCCGAAGATCTGCGGGCCAAGAAGGAAGCGTTCCAGGGCCTCGAGGCGGTGGTGGGCGACCGGTGCATCCTCGCCACCAACACCTCGTCGCTCTCGGTCACCGCCATCGCCGGCGCCTGCCGGCTGCCGCAGCGGGTGGTGGGACTCCACTTCTTCAATCCCGCGCCGCTGCTTCCACTGGTCGAGGTAGTGGCCGGCCTCACGACCGCGCCCGAAACCGCCACGACCGCCAGAGACACCGTCATCCGGTGGGGCAAGGTTGCGGTCACGGCGGCGGATACGCCGGGCTTCATCGTGAACCGTATCGCGCGGCCGTTCTACGGCGAGGCGCTGCGCATCTACGAGGAGGGCATCGCCGACAAGGCCACCATCGACTGGGCCATGAAGGAAATCGGCGGCTTCAAAATGGGTCCGTTCGAGCTGATGGACCTGATCGGCAACGACGTGAACCTGGCGGTCACCAATTCGATCTTCCACGCCTTCCACTTTGACCCGCGCTACAAGCCCTCGGTCACCCAGCAGCGGCTGGTGGAGGCCAACCGACTCGGCTGGAAGTCCGGCCATGGCCATTTCGAGTACACCGATGAGGCGGTTATGCCGCCGCCGCGGCGCGACTCGGCGCTGGGCGGAGTCGTGGTGGACCGCATTCTCGCCATGCTGATCAACGAGGCGGTGGACGCGATGTTCTGGCAGGTGGCCGGCCGCGACGACATCGAGCTTTCGATGACCAGAGGCGTGAACTATCCGAAGGGATTGCTGCACTGGGCCGACGAGATCGGTCCGGCGGTCGTGCTGGCTCGGCTCGAGGCACTCCAGCAGGAATACGGAGAGGACCGCTATCGCCCCAGCCCGCTGCTCCGCCGCATGGTGCGCGAGGGAAAGCGGTTCTATTCGTGACCACCGACCGGATGCGGACCGAGCAGATCGTGGCGGGGATGGCTGCCAAGGATGAGTTCAGCCGCTGGCTGGAGCTGGAAATTACCGAGATCGGGCCGGCCCGCTGCGTCTGCCGGATGGTGGTACGCCAGGAGATGGTCAATGGCTTCGGAGTGGCGCACGGCGGGATCGTGTTTTCCATCGCCGACAGCGCCTTTGCCTTTGCCTGTAACACGCAAGGCCGCATCGCCATGAGCATCGAAAACTCCATCACCTACCCGATGCCGGTGCATCCCGGCGACCAGCTCACCGCGGTGGCGTCGGAGGAGACCGCTTCGCGGCGGCTGGGGTTCTACCGGGTGGATGTCACCAACCAGCGCCACGAGACGGTGGCGCTGTTCCGCGGCACCGCCTACAAGACTTCCCAGGAGCATCCATGACGCTGTCCGCCTCGTCATTGCATGGCCCGGCGGGGGCCGAAGCAATCTCCTGGGACCGGGTCCTGTACCTGGCCCTCGTCTCCCGCTTCCTCGACGACACCGAGGAACAGCGGCTGGTGCCAGAGAAGAAGCTGCTCTACCACTTCTCCTCCCGAGTCCAAGATGTAGCCCAGCTGATCCTCCGACAGCACCTCACCCAAACGCACGACGGCATC
>JBEPVJ010000053.1:0-8677 GCA_041691095.1 Gemmatimonadales bacterium | reverse complement strand
TCGGGGCCGGGCCCATCGGCATAGGCCGATTCACGTTGGGGGGCGGCGGCACCGTGCTCGTAATCTTCGTGAGCAGCGCCTGCTTCGCTGCGGCCTGCCGAGCCACGAGCTGCCTGGTGTACGCGGCCTGCATGGGTGAGATCGAGCTGAACGCCACCGGCCTCGGAGGCGCGGCGGCCTGCATCGCGGACAGACTGCGCTGGATCTCGGCGGCGGCCATACGCATGTCGGCCGGAGGGTGCTGGACGCTGATGGTGCCCTGGGCGATGATCGGCGCCACCTTCTGCGCAGGAGGTGCGCCGTTCATTGCCGAGATGTCGACCCTCCAGATCGAGCTCTTCTGAACCTCCGCCGCGGTCGCGGTGTGCGAGATGCTCAGCGTACCCGACCCGCGCTGCTGCAAAGGTTGCGCGACCGGCCCGGAGACGCTCACGACGATCGGCGCTCCCTGCGAGGTTACGCTGACGGTGACCGGACCCGCCTGCGTCACCACGAACGCGAAGCCCTGACTCTCCCCCTGCCGGATCTCGAACTTCTGGGGCCACGACGGTTCTCCGCCGGTCATCCTCTCCACGGTCCGGGGCGTGATGAGCGGACTCATGGCCAGCGCGGCGCAGCCCATCCACATCGACCACCGAATCCTGGCTCGTTCTCGGTTCATTTCCGACTCCTGTGTGGGATGAGCGCCGCGTATCACTGGTACGGAACGCCCTTCGGCCCCTTGATGATCACGTTGACCGAATAGTGCCATCTAGTGAACGCATCCATCCACCAAATGCACCTTGGCATAGGGGCTTCAGGTCTACGAAGTCCATCGTCGGGATGAATTCGAAAGCGAGCTCGTTGGTCTTCTGTGGATTCGGGCCGTTCGTCACCAGGTACACCTTGCCGGCATACCCCGCGAGCCCGACTACCGCCGGCACGTGGGCCATCACCTGAGTCACATTCCAGGCGTCCGCGACAACCTTCATATCCGTGCCAGGGCCGACGACGAAATGCACCTCGCCACCTCTCCCGAGGTTTGCACCGTCGATCAGCACCGGGTCGTAGAGCTGCCCCTTGACGGCACTGAGCGAGGAAAGATTGGGAATCGTGTGGGGGACCGATCGCTGTGGGGCGGACCCGATCGCGGTGGATTTCGACATGCGGAGCTGGAGCGCGACGCGCGCCGGTGGTGCCGGGCGCGCCTGGAGCGCCGTCGTCGCGGCGGACGGATTCACGGACGGGTGCTGCACGCGGATCGCCCCCGACGCCACGACCTGGGGCGCCTGTTTCGGCGCGCTCCGAGACGGGTTCACGGCTCCGATGCGGACCAACCAGACCATGCCCTTTGCACGTCGGTGGGTGTCGCGCTGTATGCGATGGTGATGCTCCCGGTTCCGGCGCGGGCTATCGACTGCGCCAGCGGCCCGGAAAGGGTGACCGAGATCGGCGCCCCCTGGGACGTCACATCGACCGTGATCGGGCCGGGCTGGGTGACCAGAAAGCCGAAGCTCGTGCTCTCACCCTGCACCACCTGGAAGGGCTGCGGCCAAGTCGGCTCATGGGGCATCTGGGTACGGGCGGCGGCGACCACCGACGCGAGCACGATCCCAGGCAGGACCCGTAGGAGCCGCCTGCTCTTGCGCGCACGAGCTGACGGGAACGGTGGCGTCATGGAATCGGTCCTCTCCGGTTTGGTGATCTGGTGCTGTTCCGGGCTCGCGAGGAGAAGGATAGGAGGAGGCGATCAGCGACCGATCAGCGGGCTATCAGCCTGAATTCTCCAACTACTTCGGCTGGCGCCGCGGTTGCGAAGCTGTTGAAGCGCCCGCACTTCGACGTCAGGGATGGTTGCCCACAGATGGCACAGAGAAAGCTGAGCGTCTACTCTTCGGCGTCCGAAACGCGGAAGGATCGAGCGGGTCGTTCGTGGGGAAGGCGGCCACCCGAACCCGGGATCTGTCCTCCTGGCCGGGAGCGGGAGGGATTCACACGGTCACCCACTGGGATGTGAGCGCGACGAAGCAGGGAACCACGCTGACCGGCACGATCACCTATTACCAGGAGCAGTGGGGGCTGATCGTGTCGACCTGCAAGCCAGCCGGGAGTCTCAATTGTCAGAGCGGGTTCCAGGGAACGATGTAGTGGATATACACGTTCCAGGCGGTGCGGCGGCAGTAGGCCCCGGGCGCAGGCGGCGGGCCCGAGGGGTTGCGCGGTGAGCGGTAGCGCCAGCAATATCAGCGCGCTCAGGGCGCTCAGGGCGCTCAGGGCGCGGGCAAATCGCATCGAATGCGGGAGGCATCATGCTCGATCTCGATTTCAAGGCCGCGCTCCGTTCGCTGGCGCGGAGTCCTGGCTTCCTCGCCACAACCGTGATCTCGCTGGCGCTGGGACTGGGCGCTGCCGCCTCCGCCTTCGGCGTCATCGACGCGGTGCGGTTCCGGGCGCTTCCGTTCAAGGATGCCGACCGCCTGGTGATCATCTCCGAGGTCCCCGCCGATCAGCAGGGTCCCTGCCGCGCCAACTGCATCGTCTCCTACGTCACCTATGCCAACGTGCTGCGGGTCATCCCGCTTCGAACTCTCGACGCCACCGAGGCCTACGGCTTCGGCGCCAAGTCGCTCGACAACGGCGATCAGCCACGCCTGGTATTCGGGGGCATCACGTCTCCTGGGCTCTTCGGCCTGCTCGGCGTCCGGCCCGAGCTGGGCCGGGCCATTCAGCAGGAAGACGATCGCCTGGGCGCGCCACCAGTCCTGGTGCTGAGCCACGATCTCTGGGTCAGCCAATACGGCTCCGACCCTGGCATCCTCGGCAAGGCCATCAAGCTGAGCGATTCCCACTACACGGTGATTGGCGTGATGCCGGCGGGGTTCGACTACGAGGTAGGCTCCCAGTTCTGGCTGCCGGTGGTCCCGATCCTCGACCCCAGCACCCATCCCACGATCAGGACCATCACGGTGCTGGGGCGGCTGGCCCCGGGCCGCACGCTGGCGCAGCTCAACGCCGAGCTCAAGGCCATCGACCCCGCGGCACTGGTCGCGGCGGGATCGTCCGCTGCACCGACCCGGCTGCAAGCGGCGCCGCTCCGGGACCGCTATACGTCGTCCACCGAGTCGCATGACTTGATCTTCGCGGGCATCGTGGCCTGCGTACTGCTGATTGCCTGCGCCAACGTCGCCAACCTGGCGCTGGTGCGGGCGTTGCATCGCCAGCGAGAGTTCGCCCTGCGCGCAGCCCTGGGCGCCCAGCCGGCCCGCATCGCACGCGGTCTCTGGGTGCAGCACACCGTCATCGCTCTGATCGCGGGTGGTCTTGGGCTCGGCTTTGCCGCGTGGTTCCTCCGGACCTTGCAGTCGCTGGCGGTGCTCCAATCTCTTCGCCCCAGCGGGATGGAGTACCGGCTCGACGCGCGGGTTATGGAGTTTACCCTGGTGCTGGCGCTACTGGTCGGCGGCCTGCTGGGGCTGGTGTCGGCGCGGGTGGCGGGGAGGAGCAACCTCCAGCGGCTGCTGCGCGAAGGCGCACCATCGGCGGGGGGAGGACGGTGGGGGAGCCGAGCCCAGAAGCTCTTCGTGGTGGCGCAAGTCGCCAGCGCGGTGGTGCTGTTGACCGGAGCCGGTTTGTTGACCCGTACCGCGTTCCACCTGGCCGCCCTCGACCTCGGATTCAACCCCGCCCATGTAGCGCAGGGTACGCCGAGCATTCCTCATCCCTGGCGGGTGAAGGAGAAATACGTGCCGGTCATCCGGCAGATCGCGGCCGAGCTGGCACAGCTGCCCGGAGTAGCGGCGACGGGTCTGCGGGCCGAAGTGCCGATCGGCTCATCGGGCCCCGCCTCTCCGGTAGCCGTGGAGGGACAGACCGCGCCGCTCTCGAAGACACTCTCTCCGGCGAGCACCTTCTCGGTGAGTCCGGGCTACTTCCGGGCGCTGGGCGTAACGGTGGTGAGCGGGCGGGAGTTTTCCGAGCAGGACGCCGAGAATGCGCCGCAGGTCGCGGTGATCAACGAGTGGGCCGCGCGGCACTGGTGGCCGCGGGAGAATCCGGTGGGCCGGACCATCCGGATCGATACGGCGCCATCGCTGCCGATGGCCGTGACGGTGGTGGGCGTCGTGCGTGACAACAAGGCCGCACAGCAAAACCTCCTGCTGGCTGAGCTGGGGCCGGAGATCTATCGTCCCTGGGAACAGGCGCCGGCGTACGCGGTGTCGTTCTTCATTCGCGCGACGGGTTCCGCCGATCTGGCGCTGAAGCCGATGCGGGAAGTACTGGTGCGGCTGGTGCCCGATCGTCCGCTGTTCGCATCGCTCCTGTCCGACCAGGTGCGCGATCAGCTCGGCGGCGTGCGGCTCAACGCACTGCAGATCGCCGGATTCGCGCTGGTCGGGCTCTTCCTCTCACTCACCGGTATCTACGGCGTGCTGGCGTACACGGTGGGCCGACGGACCCATGAAATCGGCATCCGCGGCGCGCTGGGTGCGAGTCGCGGCGGCATCGAGCGGATGGTGCTGGGCGACGCGGCGCGCCTGACCGGGGCGGGCGTTCTGATCGGCATTCCGGTGGCCTTGTACTCGACGCGCCTGATCCAGGGCATGCTCTATGGAGTGAGCGCCACCGATCCGATGGTGTACGTGGTCGTGTCGATCGGCGTGGCGCTGGTGTCGCTCGTCGCGGCCTATGCCCCGGCGCGGCGCGCCGCGAAAGTGGATCCGGTGATCGCGCTCAAGGCGGGGTAGCACGGGGCTGGCGGCAGCACTGAAAGCGCCGCGACGGATGTCCCCCAGGAGACTACGACGCTTGCTGGCGCAGCCGCGGTGGAGCTCTGGGTTCTATGCTAGGTTTCACGTTCCGCGCTGCAGCTGAAGCGCGGTCCGTTACGCGTCAACTTCTGAGCTGATCCATCGTGACCAAAGCCTGTCGTCTCTTCCAATTGTCGGTTTGGGTGTTCCTCTTTCGGCCCATTCCGATCAGAGGCCAGGCGCCAGAACAGCCCTGTAGTATCGAGTGCCTGGCGCCGCGCGCCCGGAATGCCCTCGCCGCTCATCACTATCCCGAGTATCTGGCGTATGCCCGCCAGATTGTCGAGCGCGCCCCCGATCATCCCCGCGCCGCCTATGGCCTCGCCCGCGCGTACGCCCTGGCGGGGGATTCGGCGGGCGCCCTTCGTCAGCTGCACCGACTGGCCGAGCTTGGCGGCATCGGTGACCCCGCATCCGATTCGGCGTTTGCTGATCTCTACAGTATCCCCGGGTTCCAGTCCGTCGCAAAACAGATCGCCGGCAATCGCACACCAATCGTTCGGGGCAAGCTGGCTTTCACGCTCCCCGACCCCGACCTTCTTCCGGAAGCCCTCGCCTACGATCCGGACTCCGGTCGATGGCTCCTCGGCAGTCTCGCCAAGAGAAAGGTGACTCAGCTGACCTCGGATAGTTCGACGACGGATTTTATTACCGACCCCCGCCTTCTTCGCGTGGTGGGCATCCATGTCGATCGAGCACGCGGAGTACTCTGGTTCGCGACCTGGGCGCCCCGTCCGACCGGACCCACGCCGGATCCAGACCCTCCCAGCGATACGCGGCTGTTCAAGTGCGATCTGGCAACGGGTCGTATCCTACGGATGTACGCGCCCGCGGACCCGGAAGGCAGCCACCTGTTCAACGATCTGACGATCGCATCCAATGGCGACGTATTTGTGACCGACACCGAACAGGGATGGATCTATCGAGTTCGCGCGGACCGCGATTCGCTCGAAGTGTTTCTCCGCCCTGATCCGAGCCGCTTTACGAGCGCCAACGGCATCAGCCTTTCAGGGGATAATCGCACGCTATATGTCGGGTATATGGAAGGAGTCGCGCGCATAGATCTCCACACCGGTTCGGTGGCGCGCCTGACGGCAGCCGCTCGAGGGAGCACGGCAGCGGTCGATGGGTTGTACTGGTACCAGGGTTCCCTGCTCGCGGTTCAGCACTCGCCTGGGGTCGAGCAGGTAGCACGCTTCGAGCTCGCGAAGGACGGAAGGTCGATTCAACAGATCCACATTCTCGAGCGCGGCGCGACCATCATGCATCTTCCCACGACGGGTGCCGTGGTTGGCGATCGCTTCTACTATATCGCCACGAGTCAATATGACCGGCTAGGCGGTGACAACGAGCTTCAGCCGGCTCGCGAAGTGCCAGCACCGCGATCCACTGTTCGGGTGATCGACCTTCGCAGCGCGTTTCGCAGGCATCCGCTTCAGGTTCAGCCGGTAAGGCCTGGTCCCCGCGATACTCGCTAGCGAACGGGCTTGTTGGCCCCGTGTGAATTCAAGTGCGAAGTGCAACGCTCCCCACGATAATGCTTCCGCAGGGCTTCACGTGAGGTCGGCATAGCGCTCCTCGGGCGTGCTGTGGTTGTGGCGCTTGCGGGGTCGTCTCGATTCCAGCTGGAAGTCTTGTTGCCTTCTTCGTCGAACGTTTCTTGAACCGCTCACTGAGCCAGTAATCAGCTGGCTCGGCCACCGATTCGAGCGGTTCGTTGGAACTCCGCTGCTCGGTGGCAGTGTTCGCGATTTAGGCAGCAGGGCCCTATGGTTGAGGGATTGTACGACCCGAGTTGCGGGTCCAATAGCAGTTAGGCAAACCCGGCCAAGATGGGTGACTCGAGTTGGGAGAACCACGCCGACCCGTGAAAACCTCTGCTTCCGCTGCTGCCTTGAGCCTCTGGATGGCCCTGCTTACTTGCGCTGTAGCCTTCGCCGCCAACTGCTGGGTTTGGGGCGTGCCGTATAGGACCGAGAGATCCGCACCACATACCGGTCGCCTACTCGTGATCAAAGTTGCGATTGGCATGTGCGTCCTAGCCGCGAGCATATTGTTTGTCCTCAAGGATTCGGCGCAGCTTCAGCAGTATTTAGTGCCTGTCCGGAGCTTCGCTACGCTCGTCATAGCCATCGTCGCGCTATTCTCTGTTTTGCTCCCCCCACAGCACGACTTGTAGCGTGTAGAGTCGGAGACATAGGTAACAGATAGACCGAGGACATAGGTAACACTCTGGAGCAAATCAGGATGCCAGGGAGGTGCCTTCCTCGCCGAAAAGCGGCGCGATACAACCTTTTCCCAGGCTGAGCTCACTCAGGTCACCCCTCAGCCTGGAGCACGTGGGATGCGGCATCTCGTAATACTTGGGATTGCAGGTTTGGCATGTTTTGCCGTCGCCCGGGCGGATGCGCAGAACGCCGACAGTCTGCGCACCGGGCGGCGCCCGCTCTTCACTCGGGAGCGGGAAATCGCCCTGGCCCGGAGCGCCGCGCCACCGTCGGTCTCGGATTCCGCCACGATCTGGGTGCTCGGCGATTCCAGCTACAAGGTCGCCGTACATGGTTCCAACGGCAACGTGTGTTTCGTGGGACGGGACTGGATTGATACGGTCACGCCGGAGTGTTTCGACGCGGAAGGAGCGGCCACGGTCCTGCAGATGGAACGGATGCATGTCGAGCTGCTGCACCGCGGCCAGTCGGAGAGCCAGGCCCAGCAGGCCATCGCCGAGGCGCTGAGCGACGGCCGGCTTCGGCCGCCGCGCCGGCCGGCCCTGTGCTATATGATGTCGCCGGATCAGTGGCTCATCGACGGGCAGCGGCAGGTGGGCGGCCACTGGCACCCGCATCTGATGGTCTACTATCCATATCTCACCGACGCCGACGTCGGCTTAGGTGCCGCTGGATCCCCCAATGCGATGATGCTCCTACCGGGGACGCCCTGGAGCAGCTTCCTGGTAGTCGTTTCTCAGTATACCCACGCGGCCAGCAACCCAGGGGCGCCCTGAGCCTCGATGACCGGGCACTGGCTGGGGCGGTCGTCGAGCGGGGCGACGAACGCGCCTTCGGCACGCTATATGACCGGCACACGCCGGCCCTCTACGCCCTCGCACTACGACTTACCGGGGGGGATGAGCCGGAGGCGCAGGAGATCGTTCATGACGCCTGGATCCGGGCCGTCGATCGACTCGGAGCCTTCGAAGGTCGCTCGACCTTGCGGGTCTGGCTGAGCGGCTTCGTCGTGAACCGCTGGCGCGAAGTGGCGCGGGCCGGCGCGCGCGATGCGGGACCACCGATAGAGAACTTGTCGCTGAGCATCGAGGACGTCGCGCTCCGCGGCGTGTTCGACCGGATAGATCTCGAGCGGGTGATTGCCGCACTACCGCCCGGATACCGGCAGATATTTGTCCTCCATGACATCGAGGGCTACACGCACCAGGAAATTGCCGGGCTGCTCGACATCGCGGCCGGCACGTCAAAAAGCCAACTGTCGTGTGCCCGCCGCGAATTGCGTCGCGCGCTCGCACTTCCGGGAGAGCAACATGCCTGACGAGCCCAGTAATCCACTCCGCGTGCTGCCGCGAGAGATCGAGCCGCCTCTGGCGCTACGGAACCGCGTGACAGCCACCCTGCGCGCTCGCGGCCGGCTGCGCCCGAAGTACCGCCTCGCCGCGCGTGCGGCGGTGATGGCGGCGGCGGTGGCCCTGGTCTTTCTGGCCGGACGCTGGTCCGGACACGGCACGGTGCGGACCAGCGGCGCGCGGGGGCAGTACGCGCTGTTGCTGTACGAGAGCCCGGACTTCGACCGCCGGGCCGGGCAGCCCGCGTTATTCAACGAATACAGCGCCTGGGCCAAAACCCTGAGCGATCGCGGCGTCCTGGTACTGGATCGTG
>JBEPVJ010000052.1:0-8705 GCA_041691095.1 Gemmatimonadales bacterium | reverse complement strand
GTGTATAAGAGACAGGTACTCCCCAGCCCGGCTGCGAGCATTGTGAGAGTGAGCTGGGCTCGAAGCAAGCTCACAGACCAAAGACCAACAGGACGCCGCCGGGATTGCTGATGGAAGTCATGTTGGGGAATGCGCCGTTGGCGCCGAGCCCCCACCAGCCGCCGATTCCCGATATGACGGCGACGTACTCCTTGCCGTCGGGGGCGGAGAAGGCGATCGGGCTGCCGATGATGCCCGATGGGGTCTTGAAGCGCCAGAGCTCGCGCCCGGTCTTCTGGTCGAGTGCTTTGAGCCATCCGTCGAGTGTTCCGTAAAACACCAAGCCGCCCGCCGTGGTGAGTGCTCCGCTCGCGACCGCGAGAGGCTCCTTCGCCTCCCATGCAACGGACGCCGCCGCCGCGTCCCAGGCGACGAACCGGCCCATGTTGCCGCCGGGGCCGGCGGTCATTGTGATACTGGCCCCCGAATACGGCTCGCCAGCAACGTAGGTCACCGGCATGAGCTTGAGGTCCATGCAGAGATTGTTGAGCGGCAAATAGAACAGGTTGGTGACCGGCGAAAATGCCGCGGGCTCCAGATACTTGGTGCCGAGACTTCCGGGGCAGATCCCCGTCGTGGTCGGCCCTGGCGGAGCTCGCCGCGTACCGGCCGGAGAGGGGACTGTCGGCGCCGGCGCGGCGTACTGTGGGTCCCTCTGAGGAACGCCGGCGCCCAGGTCAAAGGCACGGGCCCAGTTGGCCGGACCGAATCGCTCGGCGATCAACACTCGGCCGGTGCGCCGGTCCAGCGTATACGCGAACCCATTTCTATCGAAGTGAACCAGCGCCTTGACCGGCGCGTCGTGAATCGTGAGATCCACCAGAATGTTTTCGTTGGATCCGCCGAAACCCCACTCGTCGTGGGGGGTCATCTGGAATGCCCAGCGGACCTTACCAGTCGCTGCCTCGCGGGCCAGGATCGACGAAGTCCACTTGTCGTCTCCAGGCCTCAGGGCCGGATTGCCGGGAGCGGGCTGGTCGGTGCCGGAATAGATCAGGCCCAGGGCTGGATCGTATGAGATCCAGCCGGACGTCGTACCGCCTCCCTGCCGCCACCCTTCGCCCCCCCAGGTGGAGACGCCAAGATCGCGCCCCTGGTGGGATACGTAGTTGGCGTTGGCGGCACCCTCGATGAGCACATCGCGGTCGGGGCCGGTGCTGTATCCCCGCCAGACCAGGCGACCGGTGAGCGCGTCGTACGCGGTCAGGTAGCCGCGTACTCCGTACTCCGCCCCCGACACGCCAGCGACAACCAGGTCATTTACCACCAGCGGCGCCGAGGCCATCGTCGCGCCGAGCTTCGGGTCGGCGTTTCGAACTCTCCAGATTTCCCGCCCGGTGGCAGCATCGAGCGCGGCGAGCTCGCCACTCAGTAGCGGGACGTAGAGCTTGCCGCTGGGGTGCCAGCCCAACCCTCTGCTCCCGGTGTCGCAACAGCCGGTCGGCATGGCCGGGGGATTTTTCTGGGAATCACCCGCTGGAGCCTTCGTCGGGGAAGGGGGCAGGGGAGCGAGGTAGCGCCATTTGACCGGAGATCCCGGCTGTGACAGGTCGAGGGCGAATACCGCATTCGGATACGGAGTGTGGACGTACATGATCCCGCCGACCACCAATGGATTGCCCTCGTGGCCTCCCAGTGCGCCGGTCGAAAAGCTCCAGGCCGGCTTAAGCTGAGACACGTTCGAAATGGAAATCTGATCGAGGGGGCTGTAGCGGGTTAACGCGTAGTCGCGGCCGGCAGATTGCCATTCTCCCGCGGCCGGCCCACCGGCGGAAGGCTGCGTCGGCCGCCGCTGTGCCGGTAGTTGAGTGGCAAGCGCGAGCAGACAGCCCGCCAGCCGGACTGATGACTTCACGGCTGTTGCGATCCCGCCACCGGATGCGCTGCCGTCGAACTGTCCGGTTTGAAGTAGCCGCGATCATAAACCGACCTGGGGTTCCACAGCACCCACGAGGCAATGCCCACGTCGGTCAGCGCCCGCATCTGCTCGCGAACGTAAAAGGGGCTGTAATGCGGTTGTCCCAGCGTGAAGGCCTGAAGATACGGGCGGATCTCGGCCGTCTTCTTCGGAGCAAGGGCCTTGCTGCGGCGAAGTCCGTCCTCCATCGCCCGTTTGATCATGATGTATGGCGACGCATTCGGACGGGCCACCCCGTACACCCCATGCTGGTAGTGGCTGGGATACACCATCGGGAGAACGACGTCGGCATCGGACACGAGATCCTCCCAGAACTGACCGATACCCATATCGTCCTCTGCCGTCGTCGTGAGGCCGAAGATGTCTATCGTAAATGGCACCTTGAGCGCCCGCGTGCGGGCGGCGAGCAGCTGGAGGTTCCGGTTGATCCCATCCCTGGAAGACTCGATGCCACGCCTCGCCGGAAATACGGCACTGGCCATCCGGGAGCGGGGCTCATCGGGAAACCGGACATAGTCGTACTGGATTTCCTCGAAACCCATTTTCACCGCTTCCGCCGCCAGGGCCGCGGCGTAAACCCAGACCGAGTCGTTGAAGGCGTCAACCCATCTGGTGCCTTTCCGGTCAGTCCAGGCTCCACCCGATCTGTTCTGGATGGCCCAGGAAAGCTTCTTCGCCGAGAGGAGCGGGTCTTTGGCGACGACTATCCGCGCAATCGGCCGGATCCCCTTCGACTTGAGCAGGGCGATCCGCTCGCGGGCATCTCGGGGGGCCCGAAGCTGGCCATTGGCGCCGATTTCCACCGCGACCGGCACTTCCGAGCGGTAGGTCAGGAACCCGGTGTCATCTTTCACGTCGATGACGAGGGCATTGACCTCGGTCGTCTCGGCCAGATGGACCAGCGTGTAGAACTTCTTGGTCCCGAAGGCCCAGGCGTTGACGTATATCGCCCGGACAGGGGTGGTTCCCGGTGCGCCGATGGTGGCGGCAAGGAGGAGCGCGTTCAGCATAGTCGCATATTAATTAGGTTCCTTTTGGCCGTCGGGCGGGTTTGACCGGCTGTTGTTGGTCCGATAACCCGGAGGATCGATGCTTATCACCATCCAGTACTGCGTTGTTTGAAACTACGAGCGCCGCGCCGCCGGTCAGGCGGCGGAGATCGAGAAGGAATTCAGCGAC
This sequence comes from Gemmatimonadales bacterium, assembly GCA_041691095.1. Classification (GTDB taxonomy): domain Bacteria; phylum Gemmatimonadota; class Gemmatimonadetes; order Gemmatimonadales; family GWC2-71-9; genus JABFSM01. Next base: position 5,569 of record JBEPVJ010000052.1, on the reverse strand, counting down.
GCAAGAATCAAGCTGATTCCTGCGTCAGGGGGAGTATTTGAGGTCGCTGTGGACGGTACGTTGGTCTATTCCAAGAAGCGGACCGGCAGGCACCCGCATCCGGGTGAGGTCATTGGGCTGATTCGGGCCGCTCGAGCGTGAGCCAATAATTGATGAAGATTGCTATTTCTACCGGCGGCGGCGATGCCCCCGGCCTCAATGCGGTCATCCGGGCGGTGGTCCTCTCAGCTCACCAGCGAGGCTGGGAGGTCTACGGGATCAGCCGGGGTTATGACGGCCTTTTTCCCCCTGAAGACCGGTATCGCAAGGACAATCGTTCAGCGCCCACCACTCCGGTCGAGCCCGATGCAGGGCTGGTATCGCTGGGCCCCCGGGAAGTGAGAGGCATTACCCACCTAGGTGGCACCATCCTGGGTACCACCAATTATGGGAATCCCTTCCAGTGGCCTCGGCTCCTGCCCGACGGGACCATGGTCGAAGAGGATCGGTCCGACGAGCTCATCGCCTCCCTGCGGGCCCACGGTTTTGATGCCCTGGTAGCCATCGGTGGAGACGGCAGTCTCGGCATCGCGCAACGCCTCTTTGAAAAGGGCGTCCCGGTAGTAGGGGTGCCTAAGACCATCGACAATGACGTTGCCGGCACCGAATCCACCTTTGGATTTGATACGGCGGTCAGCACCGCGACCGACGCACTCGACAAGATTCACACGACCGCCGAGAGCCACGACCGGGTCTTTGTGGTCGAGCTGATGGGGCGCTACGCGGGCTGGATCGCATTGCACAGCGGTCTGTCGGGCAGCGCCGACGTGATCCTGATCCCAGAAATCCCCTTCGATATCGACAAGGTGTGTGAGAAGATCGTCGAGCGGGAGCGCCGGGGCCGTCGGTTCTCGATCGTGGTCGCGGCTGAAGGCGCTCGGCCCGCTGGTGGGCAGATCGTGCTTCGGCTGCGGGCCGGGGGAGGGCGAGCCGAGCGACTCGGCGGCATCGGCGAAGAAGTGGCCAAGGCCATTGGGGAGCGCACTGGCAAGGAAACCCGGTGCCTGGTACTCGGACACCTGCAACGGGGCGGCTCCCCCACCACGTTCGACCGGCTGCTGGCCCTGCGGTTCGGATCCGGAGCGGTGCGGGCGATTGCCGCCGGAGACTTTGGCTCCTGCATCGTGTACACGCCGCCAACTGTAAGCCGGGTGCCGCTGACGCAGATCATCGGTCAGCCGAAGCTGGTCCCGCTGGACAGCGGAATCATTCTGACGGCGCGAAATTTGGGGATCAGTTTAGGAGACTAGAGGCTAAGAACCTAAGCCAACAGGAGAAACTGTGCTGGAAAAGGAACAGCCGCTCACCGGATCAGAGATCACGGCGCACCTCAAGGCGTTGCCCGCCTGGGCATTTGAGGACGGCGCTATTCGACGGACCTACAAGACCGACGGATGGCGGGGGTCGATGCTCGTAGCCAATGCCATTGCCTTCATCTGCGAAGCGGCGGATCATCACGCCGACTTGACGGTGACATGGCCCAGCGTCGGTGTGGCTCTTTCTACTCACAGCGCGGGAGGAATCACGGGAAAAGACTTCGAAGTCGCACGATTGATCGAGACTCAGGTGACTTGGTCGCCGGGAAAGGATTCCCAACTGGTGGGCCCCAAGAAGCCGTTCGTCAGCCCGTAGCCTTCATCCCCAGCCGGTAATAGCCGGCCTGTCCTACGCTCTCTTCGACCTCCACGTCGATTGCGTTCAGGTGGGTCAGTCCCTCCTTCAATAAGTCATCCCTCAGCCGGTGCGCCATATACTCGGCGATCATCTCGGCTGTAGTGTTCGCAATTGGTATCATGGCGCAGTTGGACGCTGGGAACATGAACCGCCGGGCGCCGAGGTATTCCACCACCACCCGATCACCCTCGGTACTGAGGATGAGCTTGGAGTTGAGCGTCGGCAGCAGCACACGATGGTCTATCGCCTGAACATAGGGTCGGACAATCCGCTTCAGGACTGCAAAGTCCACCACGAAGGCGCACTCTGGATCTACCGGCCCCTCGACGGTCACCCCGATGCGGTAGTTGTGACCGTGGAGGGACTCGCACTGGTGGCCGACCAACGTGATGAAGTGCGCCGCCGAGAAGCCGAGGTAGTCCTTCGAGACCGACACCCTGAAGCCATCTGCCACATGACCGTCCGCGATTGTGAGGTGACGAGGGGCGAATATAGCAAAGCCGCCCCGAGTGTCCTACGGGTGTCCTCGGTGTCCCCCCTGGAGGACGGTCTGACCTATTGGTATTGGCCGTTAGTATTGTGGCACAACGACTTACGCGATGGCACGGTGTTCGCATTGGGGGATGGCGGAAGGCGCTGAAAACTCATGGAGGACACTGTGAACACTCGGAACATGGTACTCGGATCGGCAATGGCACTACCGCTCTTTCTCGCTAAGTCGGCACAGGCCCAACGGGTCAATGCTGACATCCGCATCGGCGGCGGTCCGATCGCCGGCCGAGTCATCATCGGCGATCGAGGTCGCGACGGGTATGGCGTACGGCCTCGCCCGATAGGCGGAGTCGAGTGGATCAGGTCCCGCGACTATCGCCGGGATGACTGGTGGGGCGGCTTCCAGAGGAACAGCCGGGTCGTTGTGGTGTACTACGACAGCTACGACGGCAATTACTACCTCGATCGGTATCGCCCGGACTTGCTGGAGATCAGGGCCTATGAGCGGGATGGCCGCTTCTACCGGCTCGAGGAAGATGGTCAGGGTCCACGTTACGACGTCCGGTATGACGACCGCGACGGGCGCTACGACGGCCGGAACAATGGCGGCTGGGACGATCGACGCGACGTTCGCAGGGATGATCGCAGAGACGACCGTCGGGATGTTCAGCGGGATGATCGACGCGACCGCCGGGATGGTCGAGACGACCGGCAAGGCCGGCAGGATGGCCGAGGCGACCGCCAAGTCCGGCAGAATGGACGGGATCACCGGGATCACCGGGATCCAGGCGGCAGTCAGTAAGTATCAAGAAGTAAAGGAAAAGGGTGGGGCCGTCCTACCTTCGAGCCTCTCTGGCTCCGCTTTCCCGGCCCTACCATGAGACCCACGGCGCCCTGCCTGGGTCGGACGGCTCCTCCGCAATGGAGGAGCCGTCCAGTTTTTCGTCGACTGCTCCTCGAGCGCGCCGCGCGCCGATCCGGTGGATTAGCTTTCGCCACCCATGCATCCCCCTCGCAATCATCACCTTCCCATCGATCCGGCGGCTTACCGGAAGGCCGATCATCCGCGGGGGCGGGTGATCGTCATCGCGCCGACACGCGCCGCCTGCGAAACAATCGAGCTCGCGCTGGGCACCGAGATCGAAACGCTGCTGCAACGAAAGCATGGCCCGATGGTCTGGGAGTGGGCCGCGAGCGGGAAGCCGTTCGGGATCGTGGCGGGCACCGGCACGGGGAAAACCCTTGGTATCCGGCCGATCGCCCAAGCGATTCTACAGGCAAGCCTTCGCTACGGAGTGGTGAACCGGGAGCGCGAGGCGACGCCCGAGACTCCCACCTGGAATGTGGTCATCGTCACTACCGGAATCGCGCGGCGCTGGTTCCAGGACGACTTGATTACCGATCGGGATACGCTGATCGTCGACGAGATCCATCAGACCTCGGCCGAGCTCGAGCTGTGCCTGGCGCTCGGCAAGCGGGCTGGCTGCCGGTTCATCTGGCTCTCCGCGACAGTCGATCCGACCTTCTACGCGAAATATCTCAAGAGCGCCGAGATCCTGGAGACCAGCGCCTTCGATCCAAAGCTGCGTGCCAAGGTGACGGTGGTGGCGAAGGATGTGAAGGAATTTCTGGACGATCGTTTCGTTCGCCACCTGATCAAGGAGCGCCGCGGCGTTGCGGTCTTCGTGCCGACGCGCGCGGAGGTGGAGAGGCTGGCCACGGAGCTCGGCGAGCAATGGCCCAAGCTCGCCTCGGCGTTCTATCATGGCGGCGAGCCAATTCGGGTGATTCGCCCCTTTCTCGAAGGCGCCGTTCCGAAGCCATTTCTTCTCGCGATGACTGCGGCCGGACAATCGGCGCTCAACATTCCGGGCCTCGATACCGTGGTGATCTATGACGCACGCTACGGTAACAAGGTGGACCGTGGACGAAACGTGCTGCATCGGCTCTACCTGGGCGCCAACGAGATCCTGCAGATGGCCGGCAGGGTGCATGGCCGGGTGCCCGGAGGTGAGGTCACCATTCTCTCGGACCGGCAGCTCGACTTCGAGGCGTTGCGCCCGACCCCACCAGAATTCCAGCTGGCCGGAGACGCAGAGCGGGTGGCGCTGACCTGTGCGGCGCTCGGCGTCGACGCCCGTGATCTCGATCTGCCGGTGCCGCTGGACAAGATCGCCTACCGACGGGCGCTGGAGCTCCTGACCAGCCGCGGGCTGGTGGAACGCGGCCGGCTCACGGACTATGGCCGCGAAGTGGAAGCGATGCCGGTGGACCGCCCCTGGGCCGAGCTGCTGGTAAGAGCGGACGAATCGGTGGTTCCCATGGCCGCGGTATGTTCCAATATCGACTCGCTGCACCGGATGACCCGGGAGGAGCGCGAGCTGCACGGTGCGCTAGTGCAGGGGAGCGATCATCTGACCGCGTACAATCTCTACGCCGAGGCGGTGAATCAGCACGGATCGCTGGGAGAAGCCTACGGTCTCCCGCGTCACGTCTTCGAGGAAGGACTGGCGGAGTGGGGTCAGCGTCGCGGCGTGCTGGTCAAGGCGATTGAGGATGCGGCCATGGGTACCGCATCGGTCTATCGCTCGCTTGAGCTGCCGCTGCCCCGCACCTTTCCCTACGCGAATCGCGAGCTGCGCCAGGCCTTCATCGAGCTGGTGGCGAAGGTGATGCCGTTCGACCTCGTGATCGACGAGCACACCGCGGACGGACAAGAAGTGCGCGTCGCGAAGACCTCGGTGGCCGGGACGTGGGGGGCGGTGGCCGGAAATGTTCGATACTTCGCCGATCGATTCGGCGTGCCGCGGGCGTCGGTGGAGGGAACCACGATCTCCTACGAGCTGGTGCGCCACAATGCCTCGCTTGGGCCACTGGAAATCGTGGTGACGGGGACGCGCCGGCACCAGCAGCTCGCGGTGGCTCGGAGGCTGGAGTATTTCGGATTCCCGCTGGAAACCGACATCGAGCCCCTTACCGGCCGGATTCCCGATGACCTGCTTGGCGCAGCGCGGGAGGCCTTGATCGACGCTCTGCTCGCCGGCGAGACCGGGCATTCCGACCAGCACCGGATTCAGCGAGGCTCGGGCACTCTCCAGGAGTGGTGGCGGCGGTCGGGCGGGACGCTCGAGGCGGCCTCGGACGGAACACTCCGGGAGATCCTCCGTGGTCAGCTCGGCGGCGTGCGGTCCTGGAAGGAATTTCTGGAGACGCCGCTTTCGCTCGAGGCCGAGGCGCTGGTGCCCGAGGCCGAGCGGCGCCGGCTCGAGGCACTTCCGTCGATGCTGCGGCTCCATGGCGACGCAGTGCCGCTGGACTACGAGGTTGTCGGGGGCGCCGGCATCGCGCGGCTCCGGCTCCGAGA
>JBEPVJ010000051.1:0-8787 GCA_041691095.1 Gemmatimonadales bacterium | reverse complement strand
GCTCAACGCGATGCGCGCGGTCAACTGCGTCGAGCGCCGCATGGTGAAGGACATGGTGATCATGCTGGCCCCGTTTGCGCCGCACTTCTCCGAGGAGTGCTGGGAGCGCCTGGGCAGCGAGACGTCGATCTTCGATGCTCAGTGGCCGGAGTGGGACGAGGCGCTCACCATCGAGCAGGTGGTGGAGCTCCCGGTCCAAGTCAACGGCAAGACCCGGTCCCGGGTCCAGGTACCGCGCGGTGCTTCGGAGAAGGTGGTGATTGCCGCGGCGCGGAGGGACCCCTCGGTGACGAGATACACCGAGGGGAAGGAGCAGATCAAGGTGGTTCACGTCAAGGACCGATTGCTCAATATCGTGGTCGGGCCCTGATCGATCGAATCAAAGCAGGATCGAGATGCCCAGCAGCGCCGCCACCGGCTCAAGCAGGTGCTGGAACGTCTCGATCACTCCGTACACCATGCCAACCAGCCCGCCCAGGGCAACGATCTCCGCTGGAGTGAGCTCTCGCCCGCCCTCACCCCGAACCGTCGGGTGATGCGGGTCTCCCGTGATGTTCGCGAAGAGCCGTCCGTTGACCGACAAGGACGCATTGACCTCGGCCGCGTTGGACTGGCCGAGGAGGCGCAGCCCATCCGCGCCAATCGTGATCGAGACATCCACGTGCGCAGTGCCGCCCCCCTCGCCGGAAGTGGCGTCTATCGCTCCGGTGGCGTGGAAGTGCTGCGAAGCCACCGCCAGATCGAAGGTGACGTGGGCCGCTTGGGTCGACCCGACGCCGGCGCCGGTGGCGCCGAGGGTAAAGTCGAGACGATTGTGATCGTCGGCCAGGAATCCGGTCACCTCGAGCGAGCCACCGCCCAGGCTCGGCGTCAGGGTAAAGGCGTAGTCGAGGAAAGTGCTGCCCGATGCCACGGCCCGCAGACGGAGACTGACCGCAAATCCCGCCACCATCTGATCGGTGAGATCGGCATACCCGATTTCCTGGGAGACAATGGGCTCGTGGGAGTCCGGACCAACCGCATAGAGAATGAAACGGACGCCATTCGACGGGGCCCCACTGCGCGAGGCATTGGGCTCGTAGCGATGCGTCGTGGTGTTGTAGGTGTAGGTGTGGCCCAGCACCGACGGCCGGATGACCTGGACCGCTTCCGGTGCCGCAGCCGTCGGCAGGCTCCGCAGTAACCTGAGCGCGAGGGCGGGAATGCCCGACATACCGGCCGCGGAGAATGCCGGAGCGACAGTCGGTGCGCCCAGCTCCGCCGGCATCCTGCCTCCCAACGCTGCGATACCGGTCATCCCCGGCGCCGAAACCAGCGCGTTCATCGACGCATTGGTGCGGCTCGCCGCGTCGAGGTCGAGGCTCTGGCCTTCCGGCGCGGTGATCCGTGACTGGGCGCAGCCCGCCAGCAGCAGCACCCCGGCAATCAGAAGGTTTTTCATAGGTCCCCCTTTTCCCCGGTCTTTTTCCATTCCTGCAGTTTGTCCTGCTGCTCCCGGGTCAGAGCATTCTTGATTCGGATGAGCAGCTGCATCTGCTTCCGCTTGATGTCACGCTCCAGGCCCAGCACCTTGTCCACCTGGCCCAGCGCGGCAGACTCATCGACCCGGGACCCTCCTGCCGCCTTGAGCAACTCCTCGGCCCGCTCCGACATCTGAAGCTGGAGGTCGAGGATGTCTCCCTGCGCTTCCTTGATCGCGTTGATGATGGTCGTCCGCTGAGCCGGCTGCAAGCCGATCTCGGTGGCGTGTTTCAGGACCAGCTCCGGGTCATAGAACAATCGCGCCAGCGGGTCATCGCCCGCCTTGGGAGTTTGGGCGAGCAACGCGCCCGTCCCCAGTGCGCCAGAAAGAAGTGTGACAGCAAGCCATCGTCTCATGAGCGGGGACTCCTTGAAAGTGCCGGCGGTCCAAGCGCGCTGCCGGGATCGAGCGATTGCAGCGGCGAACCGTACGGCGCGACACCGATGCGTGGAACGGAGATCAGAAAATCTGAAGCGGCCGGGAGCAGAAAGTCGGTACTGCTCCGCCAAGCCATCACCTGGTGCGCCATCTCGAGGTCCCGAACGGAATCGGACGGAGTCCTCGCGCTCAGCGCGATGACCAGGACCGCCGCCGCACTCCCCGCAGCGAGCAGCCCACCGACCAGCGCACCGCGACCGGGCTTTCGCTTTGCCGGCGCCGCCAGGACTCGAGCGAACGGCGGCGTAGCGCGGTGCTCCGAAGCCCGTGACGCACGAAAAATCTCCCGCAGCTGGTCGTCGTTCATCCCTGGTCTCCCGCGAGCAGCGCTCGCAATCGCAGCTTGCCCCGTTCGTAGTGAGTCCGCGCCGTTCCTACAGGCATCCCGAGCACGTCTGCAGCCTCCTGCACGCTCAGCTCCTGGTAGAACACCAGGTGGAGGATCTCCCGCTGCCGGGGCGAAAGCCGGGCAAGGGCTTTCGCCAACCGTGCCGTCGTTTCCGCGGCCATCAGCTGGCCGGCATCGGCCCGCTCATCGTCCTGGTCTCTCCGCTCGAACCACCGCTGCAGCCGTTCCAGCCTGAGCCAGCTCCGGCGGCGCTCTTCCAGCGCGGTCCGGCGAATCACTCCAAAGAGCCAGGTCCGGAAGCTGGATCGGCCGTCGAAACGTGCTTTCCCGTCGATGATTCGGAAGTACGCGGCGTGAAGCGCGTCTTCCGCCTCTTCGCGGCGTCCTGAGGAGCAGCGGAGCGCCCAGGCAAAGGCGTCGGGGTGCATCCGTGCCAGCTCAACCTCGAGTTCATCGCGATTCATCATCACCCCGGATGTCCAATGAGTGTCCCGAGCCCGGCCGGTATAGGACACCCCCCTGAAATCACGATATACTACGCCCCCATGGACCTTCGCCGCGCGACACTCGACGACCTCTCCCGCCTGGTCCCGCTCTTCGACGGATACCGGCAATTCTACGGACAGCCCTCGGATCCGGAGCGAGCCGAGCGATTCCTCCGGGCGCGCTTGGCCGGAGGCGAATCAGTGATCTATCTCGCCGAAGAGGCCGGCTCAGCACTGGGGTTCGTCCAGCTTTACCCTTCGTTCTGGTCCGTGTCTGCCTGTCGATCCTGGATATTGAACGATCTCTTTGTCAGCCCCGAGCACCGGGGAACCGGCGCCGGCAAGGCGCTCATGGAGCGCGCCAGGGCGCATGCATTGGAGACCGACGCCGGCGGACTGTCGCTCGCCACACAGCGCACCAATCTCACCGCGCAGCGGCTCTATGAATCGCTCGGCTGGCAGCGCGACCAGGAATACTTCCACTACGAGCTTCCCATTTGATCCGCCGCATCCTGCTCAGCCTCCTGCTCCCGGCCGCCCTCTCCGCGCAGGGGCGAGTGCGGGCCCGGGCACTCGGCGTCGCACCGGGTATCTATCAGCCTGGACCGCACAACGCGATCACCGACGTGGCCGGCGTTCGCGTGGGGCATACGACGGTCACCCTCGGCGACTCGGTCCGCACCGGCGTCACCGCAATTCTCCCCCATGGTGGAAATCTCTTTCTCGACCGGGTGCCCGCCGCCATTCACGTCGGCAACGGATTCGGGAAACTGCTCGGCTCGACCCAGGTGAATGAGCTGGGTGAACTGGAGTCTCCCATCCTGCTCACTTGCACACTCTGCGTCTGGAAAGCGGCCGACGCGCTGGTCGCGTGGATGCTGGAGCAGCCCGGCATGGAAGCGGTTCGCTCGATCAATCCCGTGGTCGGAGAGACCAACGACGGCTTCCTGAACGCGATTCGGTCGCGCCCGATCACCGAAGCCAACGTGCGAGCGGCGCTGGCGGCTGCCGACACCGGCGCGGTGGCGGAAGGAAGCGTCGGGGCGGGCACCGGCACCATCGCCTACGGATGGAAGGGCGGTATTGGTACATCCTCTCGCGTGGCGGGCGACTGGACCGTCGGCGTCCTGGTGCAGGCCAACCATGGCGGGGATCTGCTAATTCGCGGCGTGCCGGTGGGGCGCGGCTTGGGGCGCCTCGGCGTGACCCGCGGCGCGGTCGACAAGGGAGGCAACGGGTCGATCATCATCGTCATCGCGACCGACGCGCCGCTCGGCGATCGAAATCTCCGACGCCTTGCGACGCGCGCAATGATGGGCTTGGGCCGGACTGGATCGTCCGCCAGCAATGGCTCGGGCGACTACAGCATCGCCTTCTCGACCAGCCCGGCGGTGCGCCGCGCTCGCGGAGCAACGCGCCTCTCGACTTCCGAGCTGGGCAACGACGCAATGGATGCGTTGTTCGAGGCGGTAGCGGAGGCCACCGAGGAATCGGTGGACAACGCGCTGTTCATGGCCACCACCGTCACCGGAAGCGGCAACCGGGCCGAAGCGATTCCCCTGGCCGAGGTAAAAAAACTGCTCGAAGCCAGCAAGCCCTAGCGGCTGTCAGGGCTTGAGCCAGAGCAGATGACTGGTGCCTCGCTCGACCGCGGCGCGGGAATAGAGCAGCGGGAAATACTGACCGGCTCCCCACAGCGGCAGCAGGTTGCCGTAGAACTCGCTCCCCGGCTGGCCCGACTGCCCGGGAACATTGGTCGCCGTGGAATTGTCGAAGTCCGCGAAATCGATGACGACCCGGTACGATGCCCCGGCACTCTGGGTATAGCCGTAGCCCGCCGTCGCATTGACGGTGTTTCCGTCGCCGCCACGGGACACCGGAGCGAGGTCGAACGCGGCCGCCAGCGGATGCTTGAAGTACGCGAGGTGCACCTTCCCCCAGCGCCAGGTAGCCGGATCCTCCCCCTGAGTCTTCCCAAGGTCGCCCACCGCCTGCGCCAGCGCACCGAGCAGGATGGAGTCTCGGGCCGTTCCCGGATGAGGGCCGAACAGCGAATCGGGATGGCTCAGGACCGTGATCAGCATTTCGGTCCCCATCCAGACGCCCGGCGTTTTGGCCGCCGCACCCAGCCGGCGCGTCAGTACCCGCGGCACCAGCGCCCCGAGCCATGCCTCGTAAATCAGCGGCGCCGGCTGGTCGCTGCGCATCACGTAGTCCCACGGCCTCAGCGAATCGAGCGCGACCTGGACCGCATGGCCAAGGCCGGCGCCGGGTGCGCCTTGAGCCGCGGCCTTGAGCAGCGGCACCAGGGAGCGCGCCGCGACTGATAGCTCATCATGCTGGAGCCGCTCAAAATCCTGCCGGGTAAACTTCGACGAATCGCGCAGCACCTCGACCAGCCGCTCGTGGCGGAACGGTTCGGCCCAGTCGTAGTTGAGCGGCTTGCTGTAGCCGGGCGGGAGAATGTTCTCGTTCGACGTGGTGACGAACCCAGAGGCCGGGTTGTACGACATCGGCAACTGGTCGAAGGGGAGGAAGCCGTTCCATTCGTATTTGCCGTTGCCGGGAACCGGCAGGAGCCCGCTCCACGAGCGGACCGGCATCAAGCCCGCCGCTACCCACCCGATATTGCCATCCACGTCGGCGTAGATCAGGTTCTCGGTCGGCAGCTTCCAGCGCGCGGCGCCGCGCTTGAATCCGTTCCAGTCTGCGGCGCGGTCCACGCTGAGCTGCGCGAGGTAACCCGCGGTACCCGGTTCGCTTCCCACGAAGCGCAGCGCAATCGCGCGACCCCGCGCGGTGTCCTCGCCCACGATCGGACCGTGGTGGGTGAACTCCAGCCGCACCTCGCGGGGCGCCTCTCCCTTGACGAGGATCGTGTCATGGATCACCTGGAGCGGCACCCAGCGCTCGCCGTGCAGCGCGCAGCGCGGCGCGGTGCCCTCCTTTGCGGCGCGGGAGCGGCGGAAACCGGGACACACCCCGATTTTCTCGACGTACACATCCTGCTGATCCATCCCGACGATCGTGAACCCGAAGCCGACCCGCTCGTTGTGTCCGCCGGCCACGCCGGGGAGGCCCGGTTCTCCGCCGCCGATCACGTTCCAGCCGGGGCCCACCAGGTGGGTGAGATACCTGAGAGAAGGCAGCGCGACGGTGCGGTGGGGATCGTTGGCCAGCAGCGGCTTCCCGCTGGCGGTCTTGGTTCCGCTGACGACCCAGTTGTTCGAGCCTTCGAGCCGCTGAAAGGGGATGGTGGCGTCGACCGCCGCGGCGCCGAGCGATCCGGCGTCGAGGCCGTTCAGGTCGAGCCCCGGAGCCGGGTCGAGCGGCCTCCGGGGATCAGTGGGCATCAGCGCTTCGAGCCGAGCCTTGCCGAGGCCCTTGAGCAATACGGCACGGCGGATTTCTTCGAGGGCGTTCGAGGTCATTGAAAGGGCGCCCATCCGCTGCAGCGGCACCGTCTCATCCCACGGCTCCGGCAAAAAGCCCAGCATGGTGAATTCGATCGGCGGATGGCCTCTCACTTCCGCCATGCGCGCATTGACTCCCGCGACGAAAGCCCGAACGATCTCGCGGGTATCTTCGGCGTAGCTGCTCCACTCGGCGGCCATGTCGCCACGATAGCGCAGCAGTCGCGCGGCGCGGTCCCGTTCCACGAATTTAGGACCCAGCACCTCCGCAAGCCGACCCTCACCCACCCGGCGCCACATCTCCATCTGCCATAACCGGTCCTGCGCCACCACGTAGCCCTGGGCGAAGAAGAGATCGTGCGTCGTCTTCGCGTAGATGTGGGGAACGCCCCATTTGTCCCGCCGCACTTCTACCGTACTGTCCAGGCCCGGCACCCGGACCTCTCCGTCGAGCTGGGCCAGCCGGGTGCGGGCCGAATCGAGCATCCCGGCCTGGGCCTGGAGATTCCCGGGGCGATACGTCAGTGCAAGAACCAGCAGACCCGCGATGAGCTGCGAACGCATTGGACACTCCAGACGTAGACGTAGGGTAGTCCGGAAGGCTAATCTCCGTAGTGCAAGGCTCGCTACCGGGAGGAAGAAAATGCGTCACCGCGGAATATATCTGGCCGCAGGGGTGATCCTGCTGGCCGGTGCGTGCAAGGGCCATCTGATCGACGTCGACAACAGTGGGCAGAGTAATCCTCCCGGCACCAAGACACCCGCGCTGGCACTTCGGATCGGCAGCACCGGCTTCGATCAGGTGGTGGATATTGTCGCCGATCCCGATGGCAGTGTCTATGTCACCGGCACCTTCAGCGGCTCGGTGGACTTCGATCCCGGGACCGGCACGACCTTCCTCACCAGCCTCGGCCTCGCTGACATCTTTCTGGCCAAGTACAGCGCCACCGGAGCCCTGGTGTGGGCCGACCGCATAGGTGGTACGGCGTCCGATACAGTGACTGCGCTTGCACGGGATGCCGCGGGCAGTCTCTATCTTGCCGGAGGCTTCGAGGGCACCGCCGACTTCGATCCAGGCCCCGGCACTCAGGCACTCACCAGCCTGGGCGGGGCGGATGGTTTCGTCGCCAAGTTCACCAGCGGCGGCGCGCTGACCTGGGCCCGGCGCTACGGCGGCACCTCATTCGACCAAGCCTCGGATGTTGCGGTCGACGGAGCCGGTAACGTCTACGCCGCCGGGGTGTTCCAGGGAACGGCCGACTTGGAGCCCACTATCGGCGGTCAGATCGTCAGCAACGGAAATGTCCCCGATGGATTCCTGCTGTCGCTGGATCCAGCCGGCGCGGCCCGCTGGGCATATCCGCTCGGCGGCGTCGAGGGCGACCGCGCCACCTCGGTGGTAGTCACCAGCAACGGCTCGATCGTGGTGGCCGGCGTGTTCAGCGGGCTCGCGGACTTTCTATCCGCCGCAGGCACCCAGGAGCTGACCTCGGCCGGCGGCACCGATGGATTCCTGGCGGAGTATTCGGGAACCGGCACCCTGACCTGGCTTCGGCAGATCAGCGGGACCGGAGACGAGGATGTCCAATTCGGTGGACTGGCCGCCAACGCATCGGACGGCGTGCTTGTGAGCGGCAGCTTTTCCGGAACGGCCACTTTCACCGGAGGCACCACGACGTTCTCCCGTACCAGCCTCGGTCCCAGTGACTGGTATATCGCCGGATACGACGCGGCCGGCTCGCTGCAAACGACCTTCGTCGGCGGTGGCAACGGGCCTGACTTCGCGCCGCGGATCGCGGTGGATGACATTGGCAATGTGCTGGTCACCGGCGGTTTCAACGGCACGGTAGACTTCGATCCCGGCCCGGGCCTCCATGTGATCACCAGCCTCGCGACGGCCGGCAGCGATGCCTTTGCGGCCCGCTACACGCCGAGCGGAACGCTGCTTTACGCCAAGGCCTTCGGTGAGGCCACCGCCGCTCCCGATCGCCTGACGGCGGGCTCGGTGATTGTGAGCGCCGGAGCAGGCACCGCATTCCTGGCCGGCCGGTTCTTCGGCTCGCCCAATTTCGGAACCGCCGCGGCGCCCTTCGTCTTCAGCAGCCTGGGCGACGCCGACGGATTTCTGGTGAAGCTCACCTCGACCGGCGCGCTGGCAACCAGCCCATAGTGCCACACGGCGTCATTGCGGAGCGATTCGGAAAACGATCGCCTGGACCGTGCGCTGCCGGACCGGCCTCCCCCGCATCCGGGCCGGCCGGAAGACCGACCGGGAGACCGTCTCTCCCGCCGCGACGATGAATCCCGGGTTGCTGCTCTGCAGCACCCGGAGCGACGCCCCCTCCATGTGTCCCGATGTATCGATGATGAATTCCACCACCACCCGCCCTTCCAGGCCCGCCTGCTGCAGCACCGGCGGGTACCTGGGCGGGGGCTGATGCACGACCTGGGCGGGCTCATCCACCTGCTCGGCGGCGAGCACGCCGCCCAGCGACAGCGAGTCGGATGATCCCGAGTTAGGTCCAGGACTGCCCAGGACCGCGCGTCGGAGCGCATCGGGGTCGATGGCGGGTCCCGGGA